>JAGQSP010000152.1 GCA_020439485.1 Acidimicrobiales bacterium
TGGTACGAGCTGACGGCGATGGCCTTGGGTTGTTCTGTAGCGATTCGGAACTCGAGGTTGCCTCGCAGACTCTTGAAGGCTTCGCCCAGGCTGGTCGAGCCCTCCTCCAGAATCTCCAGCAACGCCCTGTCGTTGCGTCTCAGTTGGCGCAGGCGGGGAAGTTCGCCGATGACGCTGGTGCCGAGCCGCTGTCTGATCGCCTCGGCATTGTCGAATGCTTCGCGGATTCGTCCGACGAGCACGCCCACGAGCAGCGCGGCGATCAGGCCCAGCGCCGTGGCGGCTAGCATGATCGGCACCGGTTTGGGTGCAGCCGCACTGCTGGGAACGGCGGCGGGATCGATCATCTTGATGTCGACGAGATTGCTGACCTCGTTGTTCGTGATGATGGCATCGGCTACAGCGTTGGCCCAGACCTGCGACCCAACCGCTGAACTGGTCGAGGTCTGCACGTAGAGAATCGACGACAGCACCTGCACCTCGACGTCGACGCCCAGCGCCGCGACATCGACGGGCAGCCTCTGGCGGAGTTCGGCTCGCAGCACCCGAGACTCGGCGGTCTCGACGACGATGGGCACAACAAAGCTGGTCAGCCTGGCCGGGTCGGAGCTGTTGCCCTCGATAACGCGGGGTTGCACAGACAACGTCGCTGTGGCCCGATAGGTCGAAGCGGGAAGAAACGCCGCTATCACGCCCAAGATGATGCAGATGTCGAATGCGATGATGGCTGCGACCCAGTTGCGGCGCAGGGCAAGTCTCAGGTCGCGAAGATCCATGTCACTCCAAGTCGTCAGTTCGGCCCGAGTTTCAACCGAAGCCCACCAGCGGTTTGGTCAATAGTAGACGTCGACGGTCGTCTCTCCCGGTCAAACGACCAGGTCTTGATATACACGGGCGAAAGCCATGGCTTGCTGGGCCACTCCCAATCCTTCGGCCTGGGAGCGGGCTCGCTCGACCACCATTTTGGTCTCGGCTGCGTCTAGCCGAAGGGCCAGGTCACCGAGAACGCTGGCCAGGTCGGACACGTCGTCTGGCCTGAACAACCAGCCGGTCTCTGCGGTGCGCACGATGTCCCTGACACCCGACAGGTCAGGCCCGATCACGGGAACCCTGCTGGCCTGAGCCTCCAAGAGGGTTCGGCCGAACGCCTCGACGGGACATGTAGAGACGACCACATCGAGGCACGCCATCACCTCCGGGATGTCCGAACGTGCACCGACGAACTCGACCCGGCCGACCTTCGAACTCAGGTCGCCGGTCTCGAGTCGGTCCAAATAGTCGTCTCCGGCCAGCGCGGCCCCAACGACGACGATGCGAAGCTGCGGCATGTCCAGTTGTTCGGCCGCTCGCAGCAACACTTCGATGCGCTTCTCGACATCGATTCGGCCGAGGATCCCGACCAAGATGGTCGAATCGTCGCAGTCGCCACCGGCCAGTTCGCTGCGCAACTCGACAGAGCGTTCGACCCTGCCCGTGTAGCGGTCGAGATCGACAGCCGGGTTGATCACGACCAGCTTGCTGTCGGCCACGCCGGGCACCGACTCGCGTGTAGAAGAGCTGTTGACCACTGTCGTCGATGCGAGGTTGGCCGCCAGTTGCATGGCCCGTCGGCCGATGCCCTCGGCGATGACATCGTGGTGGTCGAGAACGGTCGGCTTGCGGGCGAACCTGCCGGCCAAGGCGACCTCGACGTGAGCTGTTCTGCTGTGCGACTGGACGACGTCGAATCGTTTGGCCACGCGAGCCAGGCGCCTGGCCGCCCCGGCGACATGCTTCAGCTCACCGGCCAGGGCCATGGGGCCGGGCCTGCCTCCGTCGGCAGATCGAAGTCCGACGCGCGACCCCAGGTCCATCAGCTCGACGTCTCCGCCTGCGGCACGGAACCTGCTGGTGAAATCACCCTCGGCCGGGGCCAACAAGGTGGGCGAGATGCCCGAGTCGATGAGGTGAGGCAGGTACTCGGCCAAACGCTGCTCGGCGCCCCAGGCCCCGTCTGTGTGGGTGACTACTAACAAGCGCACCGTAGAGAAGGTAACGCGCCGTGGGGCGAAGTGATGGCTTGGTCCTTACAACCAACAGCACCCGTGCCGATGGGTTTGCGATGCGGTCCACGGCGAGAATCGACGAACTAACGTGCAACCGATGACCCCTTTCCGCCCAGGTGCACTCTCGAGCACCAAGCGTCCGGCCGGCTCGTTGTGGCTGCGGTGGGTGCTGGTTTTCATCGACACCGAAGCCATCTTCCTGGCCTGGGCGGTTGCCCTCGTCTTCTTCCAGCGGGTGCCGGTGTCGGGTCGGTCCAGCACCACGGGCGTGGTGGTCACCGTCGCTCTGACGGGCGCTGCTCTGCTGCTGATGGCCAGCCAGGAGCTGTACCTCGCAAGGGTCTCCAGCATTCGCGCGGTCGAGCTCACACGTATCTTCCGCGTGTCGGTTCTGACCGGTCTGGCGGCTGGCCTGGGTGCCGAGATTCTCGATGGCCAGGTCGCGGCCAAAGAAGCCGCTCTGGGCGCCCTGCTGATGCTGGTATTTCTCATCATCGGGCGCTCGGCCTATAGGGCCTGGTTGACGGCGCGTCGCGCGGCCGGCGAATACAGGCGCGACGTCATCATCGTCGGCACCAACGACGAGGCGAGAGGTCTATACGACCTGCTCAACACCCACACCGAGATCGGCCTCGAGGTCGCTGCCGTGTACGGCGACGCCAATCTGGCCGCCAAGAACGGGCTCGACCATCTGTACGCAGGGCCCGCAGATCAGTGTGTCGACATCGTGGGCACCCGCCCCATTTCGGGTGTTCTGGTGGCGTCCACCGCCTTGCCCAGCCCGGTCCTGAACCGCCTGGTCCGCGAGCTGCTGTCGTTGGGCGTGCACGTTCAGATCACGTCGGGTTTGCGGGGCATAGCCACCCGCCGACTCCGCGCCCAACCGCTGGCCCACGAACCGATGATCTACCTCGAGCAGCTCACCCTGGCCTGGTGGCAGCTGGCCATCAAGCGGGCGATCGACATCATGTTGTCGCTGTTCGGTTTGTTGTTCGCTGGGCCGGTGATCTTGTTCTTCGCTGTGGTGGTGAAGCTCACCGACCGAGGCCCCGCCTTCTTCAAGCAGGAGCGCATCGGCCGCAGCGGCGAACACTTCAACATGATCAAGATCCGCACCATGTGCGTGGACGCCGAGGCCAAGCTCGAAGAGTTGAAGAAGAAGCAGGGCAACGAGCGAAGCGGTCCCCTGTTCAAAATGGAGAAGGACCCCCGCTTCACGCCGGTGGGGCGGTTCATGGACGTCACGTCGGTGAACGAGCTTCCGCAGCTGTGGAACGTCCTGCGCGGCGACATGAGCCTGGTGGGCCCCCGCCCGGCGCTGCCGAAGGAAGCAGCGATGTTCGATGCCGAACTGCATGCCCGCAACCTGGTGCGTCCTGGCATCACCGGCCTGTGGCAGGTCGAGGCCCGAGACAACCCCGACTTCTCGGCCTACAAGCGCCTCGACCTGCACTATGTCGAGAACTGGTCTGTCACCTTCGACCTGATCATCATCCTGCAGACCGTCGAGTCGATCCTGGCACGCGTGGTCAAGGCCGTCAGCAGCCGCACCCACCCCGAGAAGCCCTCTCAGGCCGCCGACAGCGCCGCCGACATGCACACTCAGAACACGCCAGAGACGGGCGCAGACGATGCGTCGATCGCCGACGGCGAGGCCGCGGAGGCAGATGTTGCGGCGAATGCACAGTCTGCCGACAGCGCCGAGGGTGCTGTCAGTCTTCGCTGAGTCGGATCAGCAGCCGTATCTCTTCGGCTGTTGGTTGCTCGGCGACCCGCGACCTCGAGATCTCGCCCACCTGCCAAACCGAGAACGCCTCGGCCCAGTCTCCGGCACCCGACGCATAGTCCGAGGTCGTTTCGGTCGGCCACCATGGGACGTCAATCCCCCGTGTGTCCAGCCACAGTTCACGTTCTTCGGTAGTCAGATGGGTGACGTCGACCGCGTGTCCAATCTCGTGGGCAACGGTGGCCGCGACGTTCTCGGGCGTGTGGGTGTCGCGCACATAGACCTCGATGCGACGCTCGTCGAAGAACGCGTAGCCGAGCAATCCTTCGCGGCCTGGCAAGAACTCGATGGTCCAACCCGGTAGTTCGGCCTGCCAGTCGTAGGTCAACAGCTGAAGCGCAGATTGGCCGACCTGTTCGTACCGGGCCGTACCCAGCTGCTCCACCGCTGCTGCACCCGAGGGGACCGCATCGGGCTGCGCAGCCGAGTTGTCTACAGGCGCCGAGGTGTCTGGCGGCGCGGTGTCGGTCGGTTCGGGCCCTGGCTCTGTCACTGGGGTTCCGGGTACTGCAAGGGTAGGCGCCGGCGCCGTTGTAGCCGGAGCGGCCTGGCCCACAACCTCTAGCACCGCAAGGCTGCTCTGTGGTGCGTCGGCTGGAACCTCAGAGCGCATCGACAGGTACAGGGCTGAGCCGGCACCCGCTGCTGTGGCCGCACCTGCGGCCGGCAAAACGGTGCGGGTCAGCACGTTCTGGCGCGTCCCGGCGACGGTTCGGCGCAGGGTCGAGCGCAGCTGAACCTGAACCGTGCCTGACGGCACGGCCAGAACGGCTCCCAGACTGGCCAGGTCGGCCGACCGCAACGGCAGCTGGCTGCTGGGGCCCATGCCCCTGGCCGACATCACCAGGTCCAGGTATGCGGGAAGAATCGAACGGCGGCCCCGCCACCACCTCAGCTCGCGGGTCAGCCCGCCCAGCGCCAGCCTTCTGCCGCTGGCGTCGACCACCACAGCACGACCGTGAAACTCGTGGGTCTGGTCGCTTCGTCGGCGCCCGGCCGGCGAGCGCGGGGAAACTGCCGCATCCATGGCGTCCTGATCGGCACGTCAGGGGCCCACACTTGACCAGTTCAGCTTCGATCGGAGCGTTTGGTGAACGACTCGATTCGACGCCTGTCCCGTTTGGTTGGGCGCCCCGCTCCCCGCTGGCGTTCGGCGGCGGGCACCACCGGGTCGACATCGGAGGTATCGGTCACGGGGGTGCGATCTATCAGGCACTGCGAGGCGCGGTCGGCTCCGACACGCTTCGAGATCGTCTCTACGACCTCGAAGACGCGCAAATCGCCCGAGCGCTTGAACTCGACAACTGCGCCGGGCCCCACCCGCTGAGCGGCCTTGGCAGGATCGCCGTTCACCTTCACCTTGCCAGAGCGGCAGGCTTCAGTGGCCGCCGTGCGGGTCCGATAGGCACGAATCGAGTACAGCCACACATCGACCCTGACCTCGCCGCTCACATGAGCCATGATGCCAGCACGGGGAACCGATCGAACGTGTGGAGGAGTTGACTGGGCATGATTAGCCGCATCCGAGCCAAACGTCGCGGGTCGCCGAACCCGCTCGTCGGAGCGCTGGCGATAGTGGCAGCCTTGGCCGCCTCGTGTTCGGCGGTGACAGGTGGCGACGGGGTCGTCGACGCACGCGCCGGGCTGCCCACGACCACCGCTCCCCAAACCACCGAGACTTCGCCGGGCGCCGGTCGCGACGGCGCTACACCGACCAGTTCCGACGACCTCGACATCCCACTCACCACCCAGGACCGCCCGACCACCACCGAATCGACCGACCAGGCGCCGCCCGCGGACGTTCCCGAGCCTGTCACCACTCCCCCACCCTCTGCGGGCGCGTGGGGTGAGGTGGTGGTCCTCATCGAGTCGTTCTGGGACGAGAACTTCACCCAGTTCGCCGGTTCCGGCAGCTTCGAACCACTCGACCGCGACCGAATCGTCGCCGTTTCCGACCAGACCCGCGACCTTCCGGCGTGCGATCTCGCAAACATCTCGGCTCGCGACGTGGAAGACAACGCCTTTGCCGCCGTGTGCCCCGAAGGACAGTTGGTGGTGTGGGACGACGACGACCTTTTCGCCGAGTTGTTCGACCAGTACGGCGTCACCGGGCCTACGGTGGTGTTGGCCCACGAGATGGGCCACGCAGCACAGTTTCAGGCCGGCTTCATCAACAACCCGACCCTGATTCTCGAGCAGCAGGCCGACTGTGTCGCCGGTGCGTACGCTGCCTGGGCGGCCGAGCGCTCGATCGCCCCGTTCGACACCGCGGCTGGTCTCGACGCTGCGGTGGGCGCCACCGTCAGCTTTCGCGACCACCCGGGTTCGTCGGCTGCAGATTCCCAGGCCCACGGCTCGGGGTTCGACCGGGTCAGGGCCTTTCAGGACGGCTTCGACCGTGGGGTCGGCTACTGCGCCCAATATCCCGAGCTGAGCCTGCCCATAACCGAGTTCCCGTTCTCGACGTTCGAGGAAGCCCAGAGCGGCGGCAACCTTCCGTTCAACGACCTGATCTCGCTGGTGAGCCCCTATCTCAACTCGGTCTACGCCGATCTGAACGACGACTGGCAGGCGATGGAGCTGTCGGCCGGCGACCTCGACGGCTGGCGCAACGCCCACCGCAGTATCGGTGACAACGCGACCGGCACCGCTATGGGCTTGATGTTCGCAAAGCGACATCAGGTCCTCAACAACCTGCCCTCCGAGGGCGAGGGCGCTCTGCTGCAGCAGGCTTGCCTGACCGGAGCCGCGTTCGCCCCGCTGGTGTTCTTCGACGAGCGGATCTCGCCCGACAACCTGAGCCTGTCGCCCGGCGATATGGACGAAGCGGTCTTGACCATGATCCGCATCGTCGAGACCAACCAGGATCGGCTGGGTGACGGGTTCTTGTTCGAGGCCGTGGCCGCCCTGCGCACCGGGTTCACCGAAGGCTTCGACTCGTGCGATCCATAAGCCCAGGGGGCAGCTGCTAGGGACAGGCGTCCAGGAATCGGTCGTTCTCGTGCGGCTGGCCGATGGTGACCCTGATCCCCTCGCCGGCGAATGGGCGCACGATCACACCCTTTCGTTCCAGCTCGGCGGTCAGATCCAGCGCGTCGGCGGTGGGCAGCCACACGAAGTTGCCCTCCTGCGAGCCGGGGATCTGCCAGCCTCGGCCGGTCAACACCTCGATGACCCGGGCCCTCTCGGAGATGACCTCTTCCACGTGGGATTCGAGGGCCTCGGCGTCAGCCAGCGCAGCGGCTGCACCCGCCAGACCCATGTTTGTCACCGGGAACGGCGGCTGCGTGGCGTGGATGCACGAGATGACCTCGGGGTGGGCGTGGCACCAGCCGACCCTGGCTGCGGCCAGGGCATACGCCTTGGAGAATGTCCTCAGGTGGATCACGTTGGGGTGGGCGGCCACCAGGGCGACAGGGTCCCAGAGGTCGGCCACCACATACTCGCGATAGGCCTCGTCGACCACGATGATGACGTCGTCGGGAACAGAATCGATCACGTATTGCAGCTGGGCAGGCGTCAGTGCGGTGCCGGTGGGGTTGTTGGGGGTGGCCAGGTTGATCAGGGTGGTGTCGGGGGTCACCGCGTCGACCAACGCCTGCACATCGAAGGCCCATCCGCCGTCGAGCGGTGTGGCTATCTCTCGGGCCCCGCTGAGCTTGGTGAAGATGGGATACAGCTCGAAACTGCGCCACGGATAAGCGACCTCGCGCCCCGGACCGGCGTACGCGGCGGTGATCTGATGTAGCAAACCCACCGAGCCCGAGCTGACAGCGATCGAGTCGATATCGACGCCCAGGCGAGCGGCGAGCAAGCTGCGCAGCTCGACGGCACGGTTGTCTGGATAGCGGTTGGTCTGGCCGGCCGCTGCCGCCATGGCCTCCGAAACCGCCGACGCAGGTGGTGCGGTGCGTTCGTTCGACGCCAGCTTCACCACGTCGGTGATTCCGGTTTCCTGCTCTACGGCCTCCTTCGATTTGCCGGGCACATAGCCCGCAACCGCCGAGACCTCTGCACGTGGGCGACCGATCATGGCTGCCGATCGTACTCACAGCGGCGGTCACGAACGCTAGCGTCGAGAGGGTGAACGACCCGACGATCGACATTCCGCTGCTGGGGCTGGGCACCTGGAGACTGTCGGGGTCTTCCGGAACCCAGGTCGTGCTAGAAGCGCTCGAACTCGGATACCGACAC
>JAGQSP010000153.1:0-2367 GCA_020439485.1 Acidimicrobiales bacterium
TTCGCCAGCAAGGTCACCATCATCCACCGTCGTGACGAGCTGAGGGCCAGCAAGATCATGCAGGAGCGGGCCTTCGCCAACCCGAAGATCGAGTTCCTCTGGGACAGCACCGTGGTTGAGTACCTCGGAGATTCGAAGCTGTCCGGTGTGGTGGTCGAGAACACGGTCACCGGAGCCAGGTCAGAGCTGGCCCTGTCGGGGTTGTTCATCGCCATCGGCCACAAGCCCAACACCGGCTTGTTCGAAGGCCAGCTCGACATGGAAGACACCGGGTACCTCATCACCGGTCCGGGCACCTACACGAACATCGAGGGTGTGTTCGCGTGCGGGGATGTCCAGGACCACACCTACCGCCAAGCCATCACCGCGGCCGGCTCTGGCTGCATGGCCGCAATCGACGCCGAGCGCTGGCTGGAATCTCAGGAGGGCTGAGTGCCGATCGACGTCGATCGATACCTCGAACGCATACGCGTCGAGGGTCCCGTCGGCGTCGACCTCGACTCGCTGGCGCGCCTGCAGAGAGCCCACATGACCTGGGTGGCGTTCGAGAATCTCGACGTCTTCCACCGGGTCGGAGTGACGGTAGACCCGATCAGCAATGTCGCGAAGATCGTCGACCGTGGGCGCGGGGGCTGGTGCTTCGAGGTCAACGGTGCCTTTGCCGAGTTGTTGACCTCCATCGGCTTCCACGTGCGGCTCCTGGGGGCTGCGGTATTGCTCGATGGGCCCAATGACGTCGTAGACCATCTGACCCTCGAGGTGCGGCTCGACGATTCGTTTCTGGTCGATGTCGGATTCGGCGAATCGTTCTGGCGCCCGCTTCGGCTGAACACCGACGCCGTGCAAGACGGCGGCGCCGGCCAGTTCGCGCTTTTCCCCAGCCCCAAGGGGACCACCCTGACCAGCGTGGCGGCCGACGGCGGCCTTGTGCCGCAGTATCGCTTCAAGCGCGTGAGTCTGACCATGGCGGACTTCGAGGCCGCTTCCCAGAGACTCCAGTCAGCGGCGGGTGGTCACTGGGTCGACAAGCCCTTCGCCACCCGGCTGATCGATGGTGGTCCTCGGCGGGTCACACTGCTGAAGGATCGGCTGAAACTTCACGACGGCACCGACGTTCAAACTGTGCCGGTTTCGGCAGATGAGTGGAGCACGGAACTGGATCGCTGGTTCCACATGCGAACCGAATCGTTCTAGATCCCGGGTCTGGCGCTTCGCCGTCTCACCACTCCCGGCACTCAAGAACTACAAAGAGTGGCTGGCCCAACGCTGTGGGCGCAACTAAAGTAGGCAGTCTGTGACCAAATCAGTGCACTCCCTTCGGGTGGTATGTCTCTTCGCGGCCCTCACCGTATTCATGGGCGTGGTCGCTTTTGACGCGCCCGCCCGAAGCGCAGACGCCCAATCTGGGTATCTGCTCGGCACCGATGCCGGCCGAATCTTCGCTTTCGGTGATTTCGAGCAGCGTCAGCTGGTCAGCGCAGAGCCGATTGTCGACTTCACTTCGCTTTCTGACGGGTCCGGCGTGGTGGCCATCGACGCTTCGGGCCACCTGATCTCGGCCGGAGCGGTTTCGGTGCCCGCTGGGGTCGACAATTCGGCTTGGGCAATCGACGAGTGGGCGGTGGGAATCGTCGCCGTGCCCGGGCGTGAAGGATTTTGGGCTATCACCAGCGCGGGTCGGGTGCAGGTGGTGGGCGACGCGCCGGCCATCGCCGATGTCTCGTCACTCGATCTGGCCAGCCCCGTGGTCGCCGGGTCTGCGACCCCCGACGGTAGGGGTCTGTATCTGATTGGCGCCGACGGTGGCATCTTCGCGCTGGGTACTGCCAGGTTCTTGGGTTCGGTGCCCGAAGTTCTTCCCGGCGTGAGGCTCGACGCGCCGATCGTCGGTCTGGCTCCCACACCGAGCGGTCGTGGCTATTGGCTCGTTGCATCCGACGGCGGATTGTTCTCGTTCGGTGACGCAGCCTTCCGCGGGTCGATTCCCCAGATCCTGCCCGGCGTGACGCTCAACAAGCCCGTCGTTGGTGCCGTCGGCTATGGGAGTGGCTATCTGATGGTCGCCTCCGACGGCGGCACATTCAACTTCAGCGAACTCGAGTTTCTCGGCAGTCTCGGAGGCGACCCACCCGCCGACCCCGTTGTCGCTGTGGTGCCGGTCGTCAAGTCGGGCACGACATCGACCTCGTCGACAACTGCAGCGACCACGACGACTACCACCGCCAGTTCGACCACGACAACCTCCACGTCGTCGTCCACCTCGACCACCACCACGACTACGACGGTTCCGGCGACTACCACGACGACCTCGGTCACGACCACGACGGTTCCGGCGACTACCACGACGACCACCACAACGACCACCAC
>JAGQSP010000153.1:2393-2889 GCA_020439485.1 Acidimicrobiales bacterium
CCACGGCTCCGACGACCACCACGACCACCGTTGCGGCCGGCAGCGACGCGACCATCACGATCTGGCACGACACGACGCCAGACTTCGCCTTTGTGGGAGTGCCCCAGCGCTGGGCCAACGTGATGGGCGAGGTCTCGGATCCCGATGGCATTGCACTGGTTCAGTACCGGCTCAACTCGGGGCCCTGGACCGAGATGCAGATCGGTCCGGACGTGAGACGTTTGGCTGGGCAGGGACATTTCAACATCGACCTGCTGCTGGACGACATGAACTCGGGATCGAACACAGTGGTGATCAAGGTCACCGACGCCGATGGAGGAGTCACCACCAAGAACGTCACCGTTCGCAAGGGTTCGGGGCCAAACTGGCCGCTTCCTGTGACGGTCGACTGGTCGTCGTCGGGCAACATCACCAACCTGGCCCAGCCCGTCGATGGCGAGTGGCGAGTGGTCGGCGGCAAACTGAACAACGTCGACGACGGCTACGACCGCATCAT
>JAGQSP010000154.1 GCA_020439485.1 Acidimicrobiales bacterium
GGCGACCACGTGATGGGTTGGTCCAGCACCGTAATCTCGGCGCCGGACGGAAACATGTCGCAATACATGTCGAGCCTCCACAAACTGCTCGAGCGCAGCGAGGCCACCTATTGGCCCACCCACGGGGCGCCCATCACCAACCCCAGCAAGCACGTCTCAGACCTGGTGCAACATCGCCTGAATCGCGAGAACCAGATACTCGAGCAGCTGTCAACCGGTGTTCACACGATCCAGGAGATGGTTCCCACCCTGTACGCAGCGGTACACAAGAAGTTGTGGCCCGCGGCGGCACGCTCGGTTCATGCCCATCTGCTCGGCCTCGTCGACAAGGGCGCCGTGGTCTCCGAGAGCGGAACCAACAGGCTCACCGACCGCTATTCACTGACCTGACCAGAACGGCCGCTGCTACATTTCTTCGACGACGTCGACGGGCCTGAATCCACCGCTGCGCACGTCTCCTCCGCTACGGCAACCACCACCGGCTCAGGAGATCGTCCCAGACCATGCAAGGCCAACCCGATTCCTTGACCCTGCACGAGCAGGGTGTGCACGACCGTGCACGCGAGCTGCTGGCAGACATGCGGGCAAAGACGTCGGCGGCCGTTGCCGCAGCCGGCGCGGCCAACGAGGTCGATGCTGCAATTGCCGAATGGACCCTGCGTCGACGCCTGGCCAGCCTCGTCGACGACCCCAACGGCGTGTTCTTCGGCTCCATCGACGATGGTCGCGACGAGTTGTACGTCGGCCGGCGCCACATCGAAGACGAACGATCCGAGCCGGTTGTCATCGACTGGCGAGCCCCAGCAGCGACCCCGTTCTATCGGGCGACCATGCGGGACTCGCTCGAGCTTCGCTACCGAAAGCGCCATACGGTCGAAGACCACCGCGTCGTCGCGGTGTTCACCGAGGACTTCGACAGCGACGTCGCCGAAGGTGGCGGTGGGGTGCCCGACCCTCTGCTTGCGGAGCTGGAGCGCTCTCGTACCGGCGAGATGCGCGACATCGTTGCAACCATCCAGGCCGAGCAGGACGTTGTGATCCGCGCTCCGCTCGAGAAGACGCTGATAGTTCAAGGCGGCCCAGGCACCGGGAAAACGGCCGTTGGCCTGCACCGTGCAGCATTTCTGCTGTACGAACATCGTGAGCAACTGGACCACGAAGGCGTGCTGGTCGTAGGACCCAACCAGAGGTTCCTGCGCTACATCAGCAACGTCTTGCCCTCGCTGGGCGAACACGCCGTCACCCAGTTGACCGTCGAGGGCGTCGCCAACCCTCGGGTCTTCGCCAAGGGCGCAGATTCAGAAGAGGTCGCCATCGTCAAGGGAGACGTCGAGATGGCCGACGTGCTGCTGCGCCTGGCGCGCGACCGCATCAGCACCGCATCGATCGAGGTGCCCCTTGGGCATCGGATTCTTCGTATCGACGCCGACGACGTCGCCGGACTGATCGACGCAGTGCTGCAACCCGGTGGCGCGCTCAACTCGGCACGCGAAGGCTTTCAGCAACGGGCGGCGACCATGGCGTTGGCAGCCCGCCACGAGCGGCATCCAGATGAGCGACTGCAGATGGACGACCTGCGCAGGCGGCTTCGAGGGTCGCGCGAATGGGCTGACGCCATCTCCAAGATCTGGCCGTCGCAAAGCGGCGTCAACCTGCTGCGCCAGCTCTATTCGAGCCCGCGCTTGCGCGACCGGGTGATGAAACAAACCGCACTGGCCGATTCGAGAGATCTCCTAGCGCGCGCCAAGGCGAAAAAGGTCGGCGACGAGCGATGGACGTCGGCCGATCTGATCCTGCTCGACGAACTCGAGTGGCTGCTGAACGGGACGGCACCGATGTCGTTCGGTCACGTCATCGTCGACGAGGCCCAAGACCTGTCGGCGATGGCGCTGAGGATGATCCGCCGGCGCGCAAAACGCGCGTCGATGACCGTTCTGGGCGATCTGGCCCAGGCAACAACGCCTGCCAGCCAAAACAGCTGGGAACAAGCTGCCGAGCACCTGGGTATCTCCGACGACGAAGGCCATCCACACGCCCCCGAGATGGTCGAGTTGACCGTTGGATATCGGCTGCCCGCGACCCTGCTGGACTACGCGTCACGCCTGCTTCCGACCGCTGCCCC
>JAGQSP010000155.1 GCA_020439485.1 Acidimicrobiales bacterium
ACGTGGCGACGCTCGGGCGTCAGATACGAACCCCAGTACAGCCCAATGATCGAGTAGTTCTTCACCAGGGCGTGGTTGGCGGGATACTGCGGCACGCCGCCGGCGGCAAATCCGATGATCAGCAACCGCCCCTCCCAAGCCATCAGTCGGCGGGTGAGGTCGCCAAGCTCGCCACCGACGGCATCGTAGGCAACGTCGACGCCGCTCCCGCCCGTCAGTTCCATGACCGTTTCGTAGACATCTTCGGAATGGGTGTCGATGACGTGATGGGCGCCCAACGAGGCGACGTAGGCACACTTGTCGGCGCCCCCCGCTGTGGCGATGACGATGGCTCCGGCGGCCGCACCGAGCTGCACCGCCGACGAACCGACTCCGCCCGACGCGCCGTGAACCAGCAGGGTTTCGCCGGCCTGCAGTGCCGCTCTGTGATGCAGCGCAACGTGCGATGTCTGATACGTCGTGAACAGAACCGTGGCGACGTCGGCCGACACCTCTGGCGGGATCACCAGCACCGAGCGCGACGCCAGCAAAGCCAGCTCGGCGTAGCCACCGGCACCCGACGACGTCATGCCCACCACCCGGTCGCCCACACGGCACACCCCCGATGACCCTGCATCGACGACGATTCCGCAGGTCTCGACACCGGGCGTGAAGGGCAGCTCGGGCTTCTCCTGGTATTTGCCCTGGCACTGCAGGATGTCGGCGAAGTTGACGTTTGTCGCTTCGACCGAGATCAGCACCTCGTGTTCGTTCGGCGCCGGATCGACCAGGTCGTCCAGAACCAGCACATCAGCGGGATCGCCGTTGGTTGCCAGTTGCCATCCCCTCAACGGAATCCCCCTAAGTCGCTTGCGCCGCGCGGTAACACCGGCGGGTCACAGGATCATCGCCAGCAGAGCCACGACAACCCCAACTGCCAGAGAACCGCCGGCGAGAAGCATCGCAAATGCCGACGCCGCAAGTCGAGTCGGAGCGAGGGTTCCGACGGCGGCGGCGAACGGGGCCAGCTCTTGGTCGAGCGACCCACGGGCCTCATCGACGATGCTCGCAGCTGCTCTCACTGCGCGAACCAGCCCTGCCTTGGCGGTCACAGAGTCTTTGACGGCTTCGACGCGCACCATCAGTTCGTCGTCGAGTTCGCCGATTCGCCGAAGTGCATCGGGCAGCTCGAGCACGCGACGCATGGCGGCACGGTTCAGCCACAGCAGCCAGGCAGGCACCGCCAGAACCAGCGATACCGCCAGGGCCACGACAAGCCAGAACCCCGAGGCCCCGAGGGTCAAGAACCCACCGAACGCCAGCAAGGCCCCGGCCACCGACAACAGCGCACCGACGAACATGGCAAACCGGGCCGCCTTGACGATCGGAAGTGCGCGCTCGAGCCAGTCGACAGCTCGCGCCGCCCGATCGCTCAACTGAACGCGCTGTGCCCGGTGATCGCTTGGCCCATCACCAGGGTGTGGATCTCGTTGGTGCCTTCGTAGGTGTAGACCGACTCGAGGTTGTTCATGTGACGGATCACGGGGTACTCGGTGGTGATGCCGTTGGCACCGAGCACGCTGCGGGCCTCGCGGGCAACATCGATGGCCATCTGGACGTTGGCCTTCTTGCCGAAGCTGACCTGAGCCGGCGACAACACACCCTGGTCCTTGAGGCGACCGAGGTGGTAGGCGGTCAATGTGCCTTGCTGGACCGCAACCATGAAGTCGACCAGCTTCTTTTGGGTCAGCTGGAACCGAGCGATCGGGCCGCCGAACTGAACGCGGCTGGTGGCATAGTCCAACGCGGCCTCATAACAGGCCCGCGCCGCGCCGACGGCTCCGAACAAGATGCCGAAGCGGGCTTCGTTCAGACACGACAGGGGGCCCCGCAGCGACGCCACCCCAGGCAACACCGCGCCTGCCGGAAGCCGCACGTCGTCCATCACCAGCTCGGAGGTCACCGACGCACGAAGCGAGACCTTGCGGTGAATCTCGGGAGCCGAGAACCCGGGCGTGTCGGTCGGCACCACGAACCCACGAACACCTTCGTCGGTACGGGCCCACACCACGGCAACGTCTGCGATCGAACCGTTGGTGATCCACATCTTTGCGCCGTTGAGAATCCAGTCACCGCCCGGATCCTGCTTGGCGAAGGTGCGCATCGACGAGGGGTCAGAGCCAGAGTCGGGTTCGGTGAGGCCGAAACAACCGACGGCCTCTCCGGCTGCCATTCGCGGCAACCACTCTTCCTTTTGTTCTTCCGAGCCGTAGGCCCAGATCGGGAACATCGCCAGCGAGCCCTGAACGCTGACGAAGCTACGCAGGCCCGAGTCGCCTGCTTCGAGTTCCATGCAGGCGAGGCCGTACATCATCGCCGAGCTTCCGCTGCAGCC
>JAGQSP010000156.1:0-1707 GCA_020439485.1 Acidimicrobiales bacterium
TGGGGATGTCGGCCAGAACCGGCAGCCCCGTCGGATGGGCGGGAGCAGCAGAACCGGCATCTTCGAAGACCAATCCATCGACCGCCGACGCCTGCGACGTGACCTCGATCGCTTCGGGCTCGGGTTCGTACTCGGGTTCTGGTTCGTACCCGGGCTCGGGTTCTGGTTCTGGTTCCGGTTCGTACTCTGGCTCTGGTTCTGGTTCTGGTTCGTACTCGTACTCTGGTTCGTACTCGTACTCGGGCTGCACCGGCGGCTCGGGCTCTACGATCGGCTGGGGTGCCACTGCCACGAACTCGGGTGACGGCTCGGTGTGCGAGTCGGCTGCGGCTGGGGCAGGAGCGGTCATCACCGCGGTGCCCGCCGCTGCGGGGACCCCGGCGTGGGTAGCGTGTTCGCTGTGTGCAACCTCGGGTTGTCCGCCAGCAGGGGCGGGCGACTCGAACGTGAACTGCGGGGCCGTTTGGCCCAGATAGATGGTTCCGGATCCGGGGGCATCGGGAGCTTGACCAGGTGGGGGGGAGGTCGCGCCGCCCGAGCCGTCGGCTGAGGCCCCGGCCCTGCGAATTGCGGCCGAACGTTCGAACCCGACTGCCAGCACGAACCCCAGCAACAGGCCGGCGAATCCCAGGATCGCCATGATCAGGGGGCCGGTCGTGGACGTTACTGGCTCGCCCGGTCTGGCCTGTTCGAGTATCACGCCACCGTCGATCTCCAGGGTCGACAGCGACACGAGCGAGTCGCGAAGATCGGCGATCTGGCCGATTGTGAGATCGCGGCTGGTCCGCGCGGATGCCAACTCGGCGGGCGAGACGGTGTCCGGAAGTGCTGACAGCTGATTGCGCAGGGGCGTTATCGGGTCGCCCGTCGGATCGTTCTCGTCTCCGCTCAGCTGGCTGAGGGCGACCTGCTCCTCGAGGCGGGCGATGCGACTCTCGAGCTCGGAACGGTCGGCAGCCTCACGCTCGGCCGTTTCGATGGTCAGGTTCGCCTGGGTCAGGTCTCGCGTGTTCTCGGCGATGGCTTGGGCCAGCAGCGTGGCCTGGCGATCTCGTTCGGCGACAGCGGCGTTCGATCGGGCGTCGAGATACGCCGCGGCGATCGCGTCGGCCACAGCAGCCGCAACGTCGGGGTCTTCGTCGCCGTACTTGACGACCACGATCTGCGAATCGGTTCTCACGGTGACCGTGAGGTTGTCGTCGATCTCGTCGATGTCGAGGTCGGCGGGTACATCGTCCCCGAGCCTCTCCAGTGCCGACCTGGCTACCAGGTCGGAGCCGGCGATTTCGGTCTCGGTGTCTTCGTTGATCAGCTGATCGACGCGCAAGCTCGAGTCGAGGACCGAGTCGGTCACCGGCCTGATCAGCACCTTGGTTCGAGCCTCGTTGAGCTCGCTGGGGGCCGGGCGCAATACGAACCCGGCGACCAGCCCCAACAGGGCCAGGCCGACCGGCAGGTACCAGCGACGCAAGACTGCGCTGCTGAAGAAGCTCAATTCGACTGCGTCATTGCTCATGGTGTCTCTGTGCCTTCGGGGCGGGGCTGCCGAATGGCACGTCGACCGAGCAAACGGTCACCTTATGACTTCACATCTGAGCGATGTGGTATGACTTCAAGCGCTCGCCTGAGCGGTGCGGTGGCTCAGGCGGTGGGAAGCCAGGCGGGCCTGGTCGTCTCGAACGAATCGATGGCGTCGCCATGTCGCAG
>JAGQSP010000156.1:1811-3242 GCA_020439485.1 Acidimicrobiales bacterium
CGTTCGACATCAACAGTGATCTCGAGATCGGGGTTGGCGGCGACCTCGGCCAACAGCCGCTCGCCCAACTCGGCATCCACCGTCACCGGCACCAGGCCGTTCTTGGTGCAGTTGTTGCGGAAGATGTCGGCGAATCGCGGGGAGACGACAGCATCGAACCCGTACTGCTGAATGGCCCAAACCGCGTGTTCGCGTGACGAGCCGGTGCCGAAGTTGATGCCGGCGATGAGGATCTTCGCCCCCGCGAAGCGTTCGTCGTTCAAGATGAAGTCGCGATCATCTCGCCACTCGGAGAACAAGCCCTGTTCGAAGCCGGTGCGCTCGACTCGCTTGAGCCAGTCGCTGGGAATTATCTGATCGGTGTCGACATCGGAGCGATCGAGCGGCACTGCCGTTCCGGTGACGATTCTGACTGCCTTCATGGTCGGCTCCTGTGCGTTCAGTCGAGGTCGGAGGGAAGGGCGAAACGGCCTGCGATAGCGGTCGCAGCTGCCACAGCGGGCGACACCAGGTGGGTGCGGCCGCCGCGGCCTTGGCGTCCCTCGAAGTTGCGGTTGGACGTGCTTGCACACCTCTCGCCGGGGGCGAGCTTGTCCGGGTTCATTGCCAGGCACATGCTGCAACCCGGTTCGCGCCAGTCGAAGCCGGCGGCTCTGAACACCTCGTGCAAGCCCTCGGCCTCGGCCTGGGCCTTCACCGCGTGCGACCCCGGCACCACCAGGGTTCGGATGCCTTGGGCGACCTGCCTGCCTTCAGCTACCGCCGCTGCGGCCCGCAGGTCTTCGATGCGCGAGTTCGTGCACGAGCCGATGAAGACGGTGTCGACCGCGATGTCCCTGACCCGCTGGCCGGCCTGAAGCCCCATGTAGTCGAGAGCGCGCGCCGCCGCGTTGCGTGCGGCTGCATCGGCGAAGTCGTCAGGGTTGGGGATGTTGCCCTGCAGCGGCACCACCTGTGACGGGTTTGTGCCCCACGAAATGTGTGGCGTGATCTGTGACCCGTCGAGTACGACCTCGGCGTCGAATACAGCGTCATCATCGGTGCGCAACTGCTGCCATGCCGCCACGGCCGCGTCCCAAGATTCGCCAGAAGGAGCGTGAGCGCGCCCCTTGAGGTATTCGAAGGTGGTTTCGTCGGGGGCGATCAGGCCGGCCTTGGCGCCGGCCTCGATCGACATGTTGCAAACCGTCATCCGCCCCTCCATCGACAGGGCTTCGATGACAGGGCCCCGATACTCGAGGATCGACCCGATGCCGCCACCGGTGCCGATGCGGCCGATGATGGCCAATACGACGTCCTTGGCTGTCGATTCGGGAGGCAACTCGCCGTTGACCGTTATGGCCATCGTCTTGGGGCGCCGCTGCGGCAGGGTCTGGGTGGCCAGGACGTGCTCGACCTCGCTGGTGCCGATGCCAAAGGCGATGGAACCGA
>JAGQSP010000156.1:3267-6637 GCA_020439485.1 Acidimicrobiales bacterium
CGCCGCACACGATGGTCATGCCGGGTTGGGTGCGGCCCTGTTCTGGGCCGATCACGTGCACGATGCCCTGGCCCGGGTCGCCCATCGGGAAGTTGGTGATGCCGAACTCGGCCGTGTTGGCCCTGAGGGTGTCGACCTGCTTGGCGCTGATCGGGTCCGCGATCGGCTGGTCGATGTCTGCGGTGGGCACGTTGTGGTCTTCGGTGGCGACCGTGAGGTCTGGCCGCCGCACCTTGCGGCCGGCCATCCGCAGCCCGTCGAACGCCTGCGGTGAGGTGACCTCGTGTATCAGGTGTAGGTCGATATAGAGAAGGTCCTGCTCGCCGTCGCTGTGGACCACGTGTTGGTCCCAGATCTTCTCGCTGAGTGTCTTGCCCATGTTGTGGAATCCCAAATAGTGAGACGGTAATCTCGCCTTGTGGACGAGATCATAAGCGGCGTCGGTGTTCTGGACAAGGCTCTGGCCCTGCTGTCGGTGGTCGACGCGAGGGCCTCGACGCTGTCAGAACTCGCCGCGAAGACCGGCTTCAGCCGCGCCACCACCCACCGCCTGGCCACCGCGTTGGTAGACCACCGGTTGTTGCGCCGCGACGGCGACGGCCGATACGAGCTCGGGTGGGCCCTGATACCGCTGGGGCGAACGGCAGCCGAGCGCCTGCCCCTGGCGCGTGCGGCCCGAGGCAGCCTGGAAGCGTTGCGTGACCGCTCCGGCGAGAGCACCCAGCTCTACGTCGTAGAGGGTGGCCAGCGCGTATGTGTGCTGGCGCTCGACTCGCCGGACGAACTGCGAACGGTGGTGGCCGTGGGGGCGAGGCTCCCTATGGACCGCGGTTCGGCTGCGGCAGCACTTCGCGGTGACGTTGGTGCCGGCGGGTGGGTCCAGAGTGTTGCCGAACGCGCACCCGGCGTGGCCGCGGTGTCGGCTCCGGTTCACCTGCCCGATGGCTCCATCATCGCTGCGTTGGGTGTGTCGGGGCCGGTCGAGCGTCTGGGCGTCTCGCCTGGTTTGCGCTACGGAGAGATGGTTCTGCAAGCCGCTCTGGAGGTGTCAGCGAAGCTTGCCGATTGAGGCCTCGACGCTGGTCACGGCGCGGTCCAGCGCCGGAACGAAGCGTCCAGGGTCGTCGATGACCACGGCGTGGCCTCCCGGAACCAGGTGCAGCGAGGCATGCGGCACCGCCTTGGCGATCATTTGCTGGCGTCGTGGCGAGACCACATCGTCATCGAGGGTCATCACGACGGCTGTTGGCACATCCAGGGACCCGATCCACCCGCGGCTGTCGAAGGTGCCGATCTCCTGGCCGGCCTCGAGTACGCGCACCCATCGATGGTTGGCGACCTCGGCCAGAGCCCACTGCCTGATGTCGCGATCGGGGCGGCCGGTCATGATGCGCAGAGCCGCGTTGCGCCTGACGGGCCCAGGCATCGCCCGGGCCAGCGCTGCGGTGGGACTCATGGCGGCGAACATCATGCGCTCGCGCGTCGAGTCCTTGAAGGTCGGAGCCGTCGAGCACAACACCAGGCCGGCAACCAGCGACGGGTGGCGGCGCCACAACAGTTGGGCCACGGCGCCACCCATCGAATAGCCCACGACAATGGCGCGATCGATGCCGAGCGTTCTCAACAAGGCGGCGGTGTCGTCGGCGCAGTCGGCCAGGCGAAATCGCTGGTTCGAGGTGATGCCCCTGCCGTGCCCCCGGTGATCCATGGCCACCACCCGCCTGGCGGCGCCGAGAGTGTCGTAGCTGGTGAACCAGTTGAGATCCGACGTGGCCGCCCAGCCGTGCAGCAGTATCACCGGGGTCGTGCCCGGGGCGTCGACACCGAAGTCGCGGACAAACGCAGTGCCGCGCTCGGCGATGGTCAGAGATCTTCCGGGCGGAAGGGCGGCGACGCGGTGCCTCGGTTCGTGCGCGCCCGCGCCTTCGGCTAGCTGGGCTGCTGTCATCGGGTTGGTCTCCATGGGGTCTCGAGCTTTGATCCCGCGCCTACGTCTTTGGACGTATGGGCGAGGCGATCGGTTCCCTGATGTTCGAACTTGCGACCAGACCCGTTCGGCCGTCAGTGCTCGACGGAGACGACCTCGACCTGGATCATCGCCCCGCTGGGGGCCTCGAAGCTGACCTTGTCGCCCGCCGACGAACCCTCGAGAGCCTTGCCCAGGGGTGATCCGGGAGACACCACATCGAGGCCTTCGCGCTTTTCTTCGATGCTGCCGAAGAGCATCTTTTCGGTGAACGAGTCGCCCTCGTAGCGCAGCTCGACGATGGCACCGGGCGACACAAGACCGGCCGACGCGGCCTCGATGATCTCGGAGTTCTCGATGATGGAAGCCAGTTGGGCGATGCGCCCCTCCATCTTGCCCTGCTCTTCTTTGGCCGCGTGATAGTCGCCATTCTCGCGAAGGTCGCCCATCAGCCGTGCCTGCTCGATCTTGTCGGCGATCTCGATGCGGCCCCTGGTTGTGAGGTCTTTGTGTTCTGCGACCAGGCGATCGTAGGCAGCCTGGGAGATTCGGTGGAGTTCGGCCATCCGACCAATGATAAGAGCGGCCCAACCGATCGGCACGGTGGTTCCTGTCGCAGCGATCCGCGAGCGTGCGACGTGGCAGGATGGGAGGTCGGATCGCGCGAGACTTGGCCGGCACCAAATCGGGTGGCGGATCGGTTCGACCATCGACAGGAGACAAAGTGACCCATCGCATCGCCGTAATCGGAGGCGACGGCATCGGCCCCGAGGTGATCGGGGTGACCGTCGACTTGATCCGTCAGCTCGGGGTCGACATCGAGACCACCGACTTCGATCTCGGCGGAGAGCGCTATTTGAAGGACGGCACCGTACTGCCCGACGACACCCTTGCCGAGCTGCGCGGCTTCGACGCGATCTTGCTGGGTGCCGTCGGTACGCCCGGTGTACCGCCCGGGGTGATCGAGCGTGGCTTGTTGTTGAAGGCTCGCTTTGCGCTCGACCTCTACGTCAACCTGCGCCCGTTCGTGGCACCAGGCCACGACTTCATGGTCATCAGGGAGAACACCGAGGGTACCTATGCCGGCGAGGGAGGCTTCCTTCGGCACGGAACCCCCCACGAGATCGCCACCCAGGGATCGGTCAACACCCGCATGGGAGTCGAGCGATGCGTGCGCTACGCGTTCTCGCTGGCCCAGAGCCGGCCGCGCAAGCACCTGACCCTGGTGCACAAGACCAACGTCCTGACCTTCGCTGGCGATCTGTGGCATCGCGTGTTCGAAGAGGTGGCCGACGAGTATCCAGAGGTGTCCACCGCCTACAACCACGTCGACGCGGCCTGCATCTACTTCGTCGAGGACCCGGCCCGCTATGACGTCATCGTGACCGACAACCTGTTCGGCGA
>JAGQSP010000157.1 GCA_020439485.1 Acidimicrobiales bacterium
GGATCGCTCCACGGCAGCGCCCTGACCCAGCCGATCAGGCCGGTGCCGCCGCGCTTGCGTGCTGCGTACTCGAGCGAGGCGACGACGGTGAACAGCGTCAGCATCGAGGGGAAGAACACCGAGTAGGTCAAGATGGCGTGGATGTACTTCCATGCCTGGGGCACGCCCGGGTCGACGAACTGGTGGTGGAAACCGACCGGCACCGAAACGATCAGGAACATCCAGAAGGCCAGGCGGGCCAGCGAGTCGCTGAACAGCTTGCCTCCGGCCTGCTTGGGCAGCATTCCGTACCAGCTGACGTAAGCGGGCAGCAGCCAGAAGTAGACCAGCGGGTGACCGGTGAACCAGAAGTACGTGCGGGCGAGCTCGGGATCGGTGTTGTCGATGAGGCCGAGCGACCAGGGCAACAGCATCGTGAGGATCTCGACGGCGACGCCCAGCGTCGCGATCTGCCACATGGCGGCGTTCAGCACACCGCCCAAGGCGATGAACGGTGACCGTACGCCCGGATTGTCCTTACGCCACTGGGCCAGGGTCAGGTAGAAGCCCAGACCCTCGATCCAGCTACCCACAACGACGAGGGTGAGGCCCAGATAGAAGGCCCAGCTCGCCTTGAGTGGTGCGTAGAAGGTGTAGAGGACGGTTGCCTGGTTGGCGAGGATCGGCACGGCCGTGATCAACAGGCCGGCGACCATCACATAGAAGCCGACCTTGTTGATGATCGGCTTGGCCAGTGACCTGCCGAGGCCCTTCATGGTCGTCAGGTTGGTGAACCCGACGATGAAGAAGGTGGTCCACACAAGCGCGTTGAGCACGCCGTGCAGGGTGAGACCCTGGTAGTAGCTCTTGATCACCGGGTCGAGGTATTCGTACAGATCCCAGCCGGCCCACTGGAACGACTGCAACGGTCCGAACAAGCTGCCTACGAGCAGCGCTGCAACGGCGATATAGATGTGTAGAGCGATGAAGTTCTTCTCGCCCTTGCTGAGGTCGTAGCCGGAGTCCCAGTTGCGTTCAGGGGCCGGCGTGTTCTCGGTGATCGTCATTGCTAGCCCTCCGCTCCGGTGCCTGATACGACTCTGATGGTTCCGAACATCGCGTGGTGCTGACTGCCGCAGTATTCGGTGCAGATGAATGGGAACTCGCCGGGTTCTTCGAAGGTGTGAGTCAGCTTCGAGACCTGCCCGGGGACGATCTGCATGTTGATGTTCGTGTCACGGATGTTGAAGCCGTGCTGTACGTCGATGCTGGTCACATAGAAGGTGACCTCGGCACCGACGGGAATCTCCAGCAGACCGGGCGTGTAGCTGAAGGTCTGGGCGACGATGTATGCGTCGTACTTGCCCTCGGCGACCTCGCGCAGGCCGGGTTCGGAGAATGGCCCTTCCTGGGTGACCGTCTGCGGGTCGACCTCTTGGTCGGCGCCGGGAACGGTGAAGCCCATGAAGAAACCGGCGACGGTGACGGTCGCTGCAAATGCGACCAGCAGCACCACCGAGAACCGCATCCAATTGCGTTCGATCGGGTCGGCCCCCAGCCCCTTGTTTTCGGTGGCTGTCATCCGGTCACCCCACGGCTGATGAGGATCACGTAGACCGATGCCCACAAAAGGATCAGCATTGCGACGAAGGCCACGACCAGGAACACGGTCCCGGTCGGCTTGAAGTCCTCGTCAGGGTGTGCTTCACCCGTGTCTTGTTCGAGTGCGCTCACGAACCTCTCCCTCGTACGTACGCGGCTGTGGCTTCAGCGATGGTCGCCGCGCGTGATTGACCGAACCAGGGACAAAAGACCCTGTTTGGTACATGGGAGGAGCGTGACAATCCGGAACGTCCCCTTCCCATCCGACGACTCGCGAGTTGGAGTCCATGGCGCACACCCGATTCGAAGCCGAAAGACGCTCCAGGGCACGGTTGAGGCTCGCGGCATTGCTCGCGGTCGTCGTCGTGGCCCTGGGCTTGTCCTCATCCTCGGCAATGGCCCAGGAGCACCTCGCTGCCGACGATGGTGGCACCGAGACGACCGACACCGGCACAGACACAGGCGGAACAGATGACGGCACCGTCGAAGAGCCGGCCGAGACCGTGCCCGGCGTGCCCGACGAGCTGCTCGTCAGGGGCGCAGACCTCTACACCGCCACCTGTTCATCGTGTCACCAGCCGCGAGGCGCCGGCCTCGAGGGCCAGTTCCCGCCGTTGATCGGCAATCCGAACGTTCAAGGCCAGGCCGACTATGTACGCCAGGTCATCAACAACGGTCGCCAGGGCGAGTTGGTGGTCGACGGTGTCACCTACAACGGTGTGATGCCGGCGTTCTCGACCTTGCCAGACGGAGACGTCGACGCGATCGTCGCTTACGTCAGCAACGGATTCGTCACGCCGGCGGCGGTGGTCGAAGAGATCGTCGGTGGCGAGACGGGCAACTCGTTGCCCGGTCTGGCCAACATGACCTATCTGCTGGCGATGTTGGTGGCAGCGGGTGTAGGCGTCTATGCGTTGGCGCCGAGGATCGTCGGTCAGGTAGATCGCTTGCAGATGCCGTGGCTCGACGCCTGGCTCAAGACGGCCGTCATAGTCGTCGGCTTCATCCTCGCAACCGTCTACATCCCCAGCGAGATCCTCAAGACCGACTATGTGACCAGGCTCGGCGACTTCGGCCAGAACGTCATCGGGCTGGGTCTGTGGGGCGGTGGCCTGGTGGTCGGCATCTGGGCCCTCTGGTACGCCCACCGCGATCGGCGGATCTGATGATTCCAGATTCGCTGTCGTTCTACGACGAGAACATCCCCTGCCTGGCGGCGTGCCCCGTTCACACCAACGCCGGCATGTATGTGGCGGCCATCGCCGATGGTGAAGACGAGCTGGCCTATCTGACCGCCCGTCTTCCCAACCCCTTTGCGTCGGTCTGCGGCCGGGTATGTGCGGCACCGTGTGAGGACGCGTGTCGCAGGGGAAAGATCGACCGGCCCATAGCGATCCGGGCGCTCAAGCGTTTCGTCACCGAGCAGTACGGCCCCGAAGCCAGGGCCTACGACTACAACGGCCAGGCGCCGTGGGACAAGGTCGTTGCACCTCCAGACGAAGACCGGCCTCAAAGGATCGCAGTGGTGGGCGGCGGCCCGGCCGGCATGGCCGCGGCGCACGATCTGCGCCGGCTCGGCTACGGCGTCACGGTCTTCGAGGCCACCGACAAGCTCGGCGGCGCGATGTGGCTGGGCATCCCCGAGTATCGCCTCGATCGCAACGTGTTGGCCCGCGACATACAGGCCATAGTCGATCTGGGCGTCGAGGTTCGCTACAACACCCGGCTGGGCCAAGACATCACCCTCGAACAACTCCGCCAGGAGTTCGACGCCGTGTTCCTGGGCATCGGGGCCACCCTCGGCCGCGGTCTCGATATCGAGGGCGCCCAGTCCGACGGCGTCTTCAAGGCCATCGAGTTCCTGATCAATATGAACCGTGGCTTCACGGTCGACGTTGGCGAGCGGGTGCTGGTGGTCGGCGGCGGTGACGTCGCAATGGACGCAGCCCGCACCGCACTGCGTGCCGATGTGTACGGCGACGACGGCAAGGGTCGAGCATCGATCAGCGACGCCCTCGATGTCGCTCGTACGGCGGCTCGCGCCGGCGCCCGAGATGTGCGGGTGATGTCGCTGGAATCGCGAGAAGAGATGCCGGCCCACGACTTCGAGGTCGAGGAAGCCGAGGTCGAAGGCATCAGCTTCAGCCCCCGCAGAGGCCCCAAGCGCATACTGACCAAGGACGGTGCCGTGGTTGGCATCGAGACCGTGGGTGTCACTTCGGTGTTCGACGAGGACGGTCGTTTCTCGCCGACCTTCGACGAGTCCGACATCCAGACGTTCGAGGCCGACACCATCATCTTGGCCATCGGCCAGGCGATCGATCTCGAGGCCCTCGGCGATGCCGGCCCCGAAGTCAGCCCGAGGCGCACCATCGAGATCGACTGGAACACCGGCCAGACCTCACTGGCCGACGTTTGGTCGGGAGGCGACGCCGCCAAGGGTCCTCGAACCCTGATCGACGCCGTTGCCGATGGCCGCAAGGCCGCTGCATCGATCCATCGATCCTTCGGAGGCGAAGTGCCCGAAGAATCGATGGGAAAGATGGTGAAACTCGAGCAGTTCCACCGTCTCCAGGACACCTACGACCGCATCGATCGGGTCGAGGTTCCCACGATTTCCTCAGGCCGCCGCATCGGACTGACCGAGGTCGAGATGGGGTTCACCCCCGAGCAGGCCCGGTGTGAAGCGAGCCGCTGCCTGAGGTGCTTCGCAAACATATTGCTCGAACCCGAGAAATGCGTCCTGTGCGCTCTGTGTGCAGACGTGTGTCCGGTTGATGTCATCTCGCTCGTGCCCGCGAACGAGATCGATCCGTCGCTCGGCGAAGACGCCGGCACGGCCTTGTTGCTCGATGAAGAGCGCTGCATTCGCTGCGCCATGTGTGTCGAGCGTTGTCCAGCAGATGCCCTGTCCGTCGGAATGTGGTCAGGAACGGGAGTACCGACATGACAATTGCCGAGGAGCGGCCCTCCGAGACCGACAGAGCGGCCGATGGTGAGGACCTTCTAGACAAGGTCCGAAGCACACCGATCGGTCGCTCGATCTGGCGCAGTCCCAGGCGGGTGACACCACGTGACCGTGCGGCCGCGCACTGGTCGAGCTTCGTCATGCACCTCTATCCGGTGAAGATGAAGCGCGAACAGATCGCGTTTCGCTACTCGTGGTTCCTCGGGGTCATCTCGACCGTGCTGTTCGGCTCGCTGATCGTCTCGGGCCTGTATCTGATGTTCTTCTACGTACCTTCCCCCAACCAGGCGTACTCGGATATCCAGACCCTGCAGACCGAGGTCACCTTCGGTCAGTACATCCGCAACGTGCACCGATGGTCTGCCCACCTGATGGTTCTGGCGGTGGTCGCCCACATGTGCAAGATGTTCTACCGGGGCGCCTACAAGCCACCGCGTGAGGGCAACTGGATCATCGGTGTCGGCCTGCTGGCGCTGACCCTGCTGATGTCGTTCACCGGCTACCTGCTGCCGTGGGACCAGCTGGCCTTCTGGGCCATCACCGTCGGCACCGAGATGGCCGGCTTCGTTCCCTTCGTCGGCGACACCGTCAAGGAGGTCATGCTCGGCGGGCCGGTGGTCGGTGCCAGCACCCTGCTGCGGTTCTATGTGCTGCACGTCGCCGTGCTGCCGGTGATGATCGTCACCTTGTTGACCTTCCACATGTGGCGCTGGCGCAAGGACTCGATGCTCGAGGTATCAAGGAGTGAGCCCGATGTCTGATCCAGGCACCAGCACCGAGGTTCCCGTACACCTCGACCCCAAACCCAAGGTCATCGACGGCCGGCGGGTCATGGGCATCGTCCCCGGCAAGCCCGTCGCCGGCGAGCGCAAGGAGCCAGGCGACGAAGACATGGTGATGGTCTGGCCCCACCTGCTTGTCAGGCACGGCGTGGTCGCCATCGGCACCCTGCTGGTCGTGCTGGTCATCGCTGTGCTCTTCGACGCACCGCTCGGCAGCCACGCCGACCCGACGCTGACCCCCAACCCAGAGAAGGCTCCCTGGTACTTCGCGGCGCTACAGGAGTTGCTGGCCCAGTTCCCGCCACTGATCGCGGGCGTGCTGGTTCCGGGCGCCATTGCACTGGGTCTGGTGGCCCTGCCCTTCGTCGATCGCGGCGAATACGTACAACCCCGTCACCGCAAGGTGGCCGTGGCCACCTTCACGACCTTCCTGGTCATCTGGGTGATCCTGACCCTCATCGGCTTTGCGTTCCGCGGGCCCAACTGGTCGTGGGTCTGGCCTTGGGAAGAATGGCATGGAGTACTATGACCACTGAGCTGATCAAGCGACGCCGTTTCCTCTCCAACCTCTGGAAGACGGGTGCGGCCTTCATCGCCGGTGCCGGCGCCTGGACCACTTGGGACCTCATCAAGCCGCTACCCACGGCGGGCTTTGGTGGAGTGGTCCGAGCGGTGAAGCCCGAAGCCGTTCCCGACGACAGCGTCGTCGAAGTGGCGGCAGCTCGGGCCTATCTGGTCAAGGTCGACGGAGACGTGGTCGCCCTGTCGCAGAAGTGCACCCACCTGGGCTGTCGGGTTCCGTTCTGTGCCTCGTCGGGACAGTTCGAGTGCCCCTGCCACGGCTCGAAGTTCAACAGGGGTGGTGACTATCGGGCCGGGCCCGCTCCGCGGGGCATGGACAAGTTCCCTGTCGAGATCGGCGATGACGGCCTGGTCTACATCGACACGGGCACCACCATCGACGGGTCGGCGCCGGGCGTGACGACCATCGACGCACCGGCAATCGGTCCGGCGTGCGCATCGGAGGCTGGGCACTGATGGCCAGATACGAATACCAAGGCGACGAAGAACTCGAGACGTCCACCAACAAGTGGATGCTGGTCGGTGGCGTCCTGATGTTGTGTATGGCGGCAGTGTTTCCGCTGTATCGCTGGTTCGAGCCGACCAACCGCGAAGCTGCCCGCGAACAGAACCTCGAATCCTTGGCCGAGCAAGGCGAGGAGATGTGGGCGATCTCGTGCGCTTCGTGTCATGGCCTCAACGGTGAGGGCCTCATCGGGCCCGCGTTGAACTCGCAGCAGTTCATGCAGTCGGCCAGCGACGACCAGATCCAGCTGTTGATAGCCGTTGGCGTGCCCGGGTCGCAGATGAGCGCCTACAGCCAGGATCACGGTGGCCCGCTGACCTCCGAGCAGATTCGGGCCCTGCAGATCTTCATCCGAACCTGGGAACCGACCGCGCCCGACCTGCCCGGCTGGCGCGACATGGTCGGCAACTGAGCGGCAACCCCTCGAACTGGGGGAGGCACGACCAGCGGAGCCATCTCGTAGGCTTCGCTGGTCGTCGCCGTTACGGGAGGCATTCATGCGACCATGGACGACCCTGGTTCTGGCCGTGTTGTTGATGGCGCTGTTCGTCGCTGCCGTGCTGCAGTTCGTGTTCGGGCTGTGAGCTCGCAGACCCAGCGATGCGCGCTTGTGAACTCGTGAAATCGGAGTAACTTCGATCGACATGGATCGCCAGATCCCAGACGCCACCGTTTCGAGACTGCCCGTGTACTTGCGCGTCCTCTCCGATGTGGCTGCCGAGTCGGCGGGCCACGGTCCGACGATCTCCTCGGAAGAGTTGGCGGCGCGTTCTGGGGTCAACGCGGCCAAGGTCCGCAAGGATCTCAGCTACTTGGGTACGTACGGAACGCGTGGCGTTGGCTATGACATCGAGTTGTTGATGTTCCAGATGAACCGCCAGTTGGGGCTCACCGGCGACCGCGCTGTCATCATCGCCGGGGCCGGCAACCTCGGGCAGGCGCTCAGCAACTACGGGGGCTTCTCCGACCGGGGGTTTCGAGTCGTGGCGATGGTCGATTCCGACCCATCCAAGCTGGCAGACGACTCGGCCATCCCGGTGTTCGGGCCGTCGTCGGTCGAGGGGTTGGTTGCCGAACATCCAGGGTGCATCGTCGTCGTGGCCGTGCCGGGTCCGTCGGCCCAAGAGGTCGTAGATCGCTTTGTGCGCGCCGGTGTGCGGAGCTTTCTCAACTTCGCCCCAGGGGTCGTGGCGGTTCCCGAAGGCGTGTCGCTGCGCTCTGTCGACCTGGGTCTCGAGCTGCAGGTGCTGAGCTTCTACCTCGAACGCAACATGGCAACCACATGACGCCCGCAATCCCGCATTTCCCCTGTTCTTCACATGGCTATCGGCGGGCTGGTGCCGGTAGGATCCTTGTGTTCCCGGCTGAGGTTGTCTGAACCGTGTCGATCCTTGTAATCGGAGTCAATCACGCAAGCGCGCCGCTCGACCTGCTCGAGCGCGTCGCCATTCGTGGCGACGATGTCGACAAGGCGCTTCACGGGCTTTGGCAGTGCGACAACGTCGGCGAGGTCGTGATCTTGTCGACCTGCAACCGAACCGAGATCTATGCCGTCGCCGAGCGGTTCCACGGGGCCTTCGACGACATCCGCAACCTCATGGCCGATCGTGTGCAGATGTCGCACGAAGAGCTCCTCGAGCACCTGTACGTCTATTACGACGACGAGGCGGTCAGGCACCTGTTCCGGGT
>JAGQSP010000158.1 GCA_020439485.1 Acidimicrobiales bacterium
CCACCGAGGGGTCTGTGAGGGTCGGCGGCGAAGAGATCACCGACTACTCAGACTCCGAGCTCACGCGGTTTCGACAGAGCCAGGTCGGCTTTGTATTCCAGTCGGTCAACCTCGTGCCGTTCCTGAACGCTCGAGAGAATCTGCTGGTGGTGGACGAGATGGGCCGCCGCCAAGGCAAGCCGGCACGCGATCGCGCCGACCGCCTGCTCGAAGAACTCGGCCTTTCCGATCGGGCCAAGAACCTGCCCTCGCAACTCTCGGGCGGCCAAAAGCAGCGGGTGGCCATAGGTCGCGCCCTCATGAACGAACCGCGGCTGGTGCTGTTCGACGAACCCACCTCGGCTCTCGACACCGAACTCGGCGCCCAGGTCATGGAACTCATTCGCACCGAGATGAAGTCGCGAAAGACGGCGGCCATCGTCGTGACCCACGACGAGCGCATCACCGACTATTGCGACCGCACGGTCCACATCACCGACGGAGTGCTTCGTAGCTAGGCGGGCAATCGCCTGCCCGGGTCAGCTACCGCTGTCGGCCAGGCTCTCGAGCAGTTCGCCCACGTTGTGGGTGTTCTCGAGCGGGTGTCTCAGGGGAAGGTCGGGATTGATCTGGTAGCGGTTGCGCCTGCCGACTTTTTCGTGCGACAGATACCCACCCCGCTCCAGTTCGTTGATTATCTTTTGCACCGCTCCGACGGTGAGTCCGACGGCGTGCGCAATGTCGCGTTGACGAAGCTCGGGATTGCGGTCGATCGCGATCAACACGTGGGCGTAGTTGGTGAGGAAAGTCCACGACGGAAGATCGGGTTCTGGCTCCATCAAGTCCATCACGCCATTATACGTATCCGATTACGTATGTTCTAGGGTGCTTTTCGGGCATGATGTATCCGTTCGACTTCGATGCAATCGAGCGGAGGTAGCGATGCCAGACCAAGGGGCGCGAGGGGCCATCCGGACCCGACGTGAGCCGCCACCGTTCAGGACCGCGTCTGTGGCCGAAGTCGAAGAGCTCGGCCCTCGAATGCTGCGGGTCGTGGCCGGCGGATCCGAGCTTTGCGATTTTGCCACCCCCGAGCCTGCGGCCAGCATCCGCGTTTTGGTCCCCGCGCCAGGTGATCGGCTCGTGTTGCCACAGTGGAACGGCAACGAATTCCTCATGCCAGACGGCGAAAGACCCTTGCTGCGCACGTTTACTCCCGTCGTGGTCGACGCCAATTCGGGCCTGATCGAATTCTGGGTGGTGCGCCACCCCGGTGGCGCGGTTTCGGGATGGGCAGAGACGGCCAAACCGGGCGACCCGCTGGCCATATCGGGGCCCGGAAGTGGGTACGAGCTGCCCGATGCCGCCCGCAGCCTGCTGATCTTGGGCGACGAGACCGCGATACCCGCGGTGAGACAACTTGCCGGTGTTGCCGCCCAGGCTGGCCTGTCGGTAGAGGCCCACGTCGAGGTAATCGATCCTGGCGCCGTGCTGGACCTCGGGTTCGATGTTCGCTGGCACGTGACACAGCCCGGCGCTGTTGCCGGCCGTCGACTGGTCGAAGTCGTCGACGCAGTCGCTCACCTCGACGAGGGAGTCCACGTCTGGGCGGCAGGTGAGGCTTCGGCGATGCAGGCGATCCGCAAGCGGCTGTTCGATGCCCTGGGGGTCGAGCGCACGCGCACTTCGGTTCGGGGCTACTGGAAACCGCAACGAGGCTGACGGCCCGCCACCGGGTTCGGGTATCGTCCGGCCCCTGGCTCATAACCCAGGTGAACCGGCGATGCTGAACCCGACACCAAATGTGGCGCCCACGGCCAAGCGCCGCGTTCGTCAACACCCACCGTGGCCATTGCTGATGCTGGCAATGGTGGGCGCCGCGCTGTTTGCCGTGCCGCTGGTGGGCCTCGCGGCCAGAACTCCCTGGGGCGATCTGGTGTCGATCGTCAGGTCCGACGTCGTCGTCGATGCTCTCGGCTTGTCGCTGTTCACCTCGGTGGCGGCGACGGCTATATCTCTGGTGCTGGGTGTTCCCCTGGCCTGGGTGCTTTCTCGGGTCGATTTTCCGGGTCGTTCGGTGCTGCGGGCCGTTGTGACGCTGCCGATGGTGTTGCCTCCCGTGGTTGGCGGTGCAGCCCTGCTGTTCGCGTTTGGCAGGCGCGGGTTGGTTGGCGAGCCGCTGAACGAGGCCACCGGCTTCCTGCTGCCGTTCTCGATCTGGGGCGTCGTGCTCGCCAACACGTTCGTGGCGATGCCTTTCCTGATCATCACCGTCGAGGGGGCGTTGTCCAGCGTCGACGCCGGCTACGAACGCGCGGCGGCAACACTCGGCGCCTCACGGTTGACCGTGTTTCGGCGGGTGACCCTGCCGATGATCGCGCCCTCGCTGAAGGCCGGCGCGGTGCTGGTGTGGGCCCGCGCACTAGGCGAGTTCGGGGCCACCGTCACCTTCGCTGGAAATCTGCAGGGACGAACCCAGACACTGCCCCTGGCAGTGTTCGTCGCTCTCGAGAGCGACCGCGACGTGGCGGTGGCCGTGAGCCTGGTGCTGGTGGCGATTTCGCTGGTGGTTCTGGTCGCCTTGCGCGATCGATGGTGGGGGCGGCAGTGAGCGGCCGCACCGACAACGAGGGTCTCGCCGCCCACATCGTGGTGAGGCGAGGCGAAACGTTCAATCTCGACGTCGAACTCGACATCGACCCCGGCACCACGGTCGCTCTGCTAGGCCCCAACGGTTCGGGCAAGTCGACGACTGTCGAGGTCCTGGCGGGCCTACTGCCCCTAGACCGTGGGCAGATCACGCTGGCGGGCCGGGTTCTGGACGATCCGTCTCAACAGTGTTTCGTCGAACCCCAACATCGCCGGGTCGGAGTGGTGTTTCAGCAGTACCTGCTGTTCGAACACATGACGGTTCGAGACAACATCGCATTCGGTCCACAGTGCCGTGGCCTCGGCAGAGGCGAGGCTCGCGCCGCAGCACAAACATGGCTCGATCGGCTCGATCTGGTCGACTTGGCCTCTCGTCGACCGTCGGAGCTGTCGGGGGGCCAGGCCCAAAGGGTCGCCCTGGCCAGAACCCTTGCCGCCGATCCCGAGGTGCTGCTGCTCGACGAGCCATTGGCAGCTCTGGACATTGCCACCCGCACCAGCCTGCGCCGCACCCTGGCATCGCACCTTCAGCACTATCGCGGGCCTCGATTGCTGATCACCCACGACCCGACCGACGCGTTCCTGCTCGCCGATCGGATATGTGTCATCGAAGGCGGCAGGATCAGCCAGACCGGCACTCCAGACGACATCAGAATGCGGCCTGCCACGACCTATGTGGCCGCGCTGGCGGGTCTGAACCTGTTGAACGGTGTGAACTCTGGTGGCGTGTTGACCATCGAAGGTGTCGACCAGCGCCTGCAGAGCGCAGACACGCAGACCGACGGCGCAGTGCTTATAACCATCGCTCCAAACGCCATTGCACTGCATTCACAGCAACCTCACGGCAGTCCGCGCAACGCCTGGCCAACCTCGATCGCCACCATCGAACCGCTCGGCGACATCACCAGGATCATGCTCGGCGACCCGCTGCGGCTCAGCGTCGACATAACACCGGGAGCGGCATCGTCGATGGGCCTCAGGCAGGGTTCGTCGGTGTGGGCATCGGTGAAGGCAACCGAGGTCAACCTCAACCCCGCCTGAGCGCGCCGGCGAAGGTCAGTACCTCATGGTCACGGTGCGATGGTGCTCGCCGAAGGTGGCCGCTTGCGGACCCAAGACGGCCTCCGACCACAACCGATAGTCCAGGGCCGGAGCCGGCACATCGTTGCCGCGTTGGGCCAGAGCCTGCTTGAGCGCCGCACCTGCGTACACCGTGGCCCATCTGATGGCGTGTTCCTCGACCGACTCGGCTGCGATCTCGGTGCGGCTGTCGATGGCCGCGGCCAGCGCAGGGGTATAGACCAACACCCCGAAGTGGCGAAACACGCGGGGCAGCATGTAGTCGGGGTACACGGCGAAGTCGTCGTACCCCGAGAAGCCTGCGGCGTCCCAGCCCACGCCCGCTGCCATCACCGCGGCCGCCAAGTGCGACAGCTTGTCGAAGGGCAGAACACCAACCTCGGTCACCGGGCGGTCTTGGTACCCGGGCACAGTGTCGGTCAGGAGGTCGGCGATGCGGTGGCCATCGCGGCCCGCGGCGTCGACCAGGTTCAACGCCGAGCCATCCCAGCGCTCTATCAGCACGGTGGACACACGCCGCAGGAGGTCAACCCGCTCGGGTATCAGCTGCAGGGTTCCCGTGCCGGCGAACAGCGAGGCGCCGTGATCGTCGGACATCGTCGACATGGCCGCCAGGTCCAAGCCACCCGACCCGAGCCCCTTGGTGAAGACCGAGAAGATCCCCGGGGCATCGTCGAGCCACTGTCCGTCCATCTCGCAGTGCCAAACCTCGTTGCCGGCCGGGGGCCAAAGGCACGCCAACACCGACACGGCGAGCGTCACATAGTCGAACCACCAACTCTCGTCACGAGACGCGGGCGTGCCGGGGTAGCTGAAGTCCGGCATCGAGAACGAGTCGTTCGACCATGCATCGGCCAGGCGAGACAACGCCGCCAGGTCCACCGTGACACCCCACTCGGGCGGCGGCGGGCCGGCCGTCAGATCAACCAGGTCGTGATGCTGCATGAACGCACGCTAGCGGCCGTCGCCACTGGCCTCGCACCCCGCGCTGGTACCGTCGTGGCATGACAGACCGCAGCGACGAAGGTCAGATCATCGAGTTCCCCGAGCCTCGGCCATCAAAGGCCCGAGAGGCCGTCGGCCAGGTCCTGCGAGAAGAACGCCGCACCCAGGACCGCACTCTGGCCGACGTCGCGGAGCAGGCGTGGGTCTCGCTTCAGTACCTGTCCGAAGTCGAGCGCGGCCGAAAGGAAGTCTCGTCGGACCTGCTCGATGCCGTGTGCCGCAGCTTGGGCATCGAGGTCGCCGACGTGCTCGAGCGTGCTGCGGGCCGCCTACGGCTCAGGTCGCAAGGCAACACCGTCATGCGTCTGCTCGCCGCCTGATTCCATAACCCTGTCGACGATTCCATACTCGACCGCAGCCGCGCTGCGCAGAATCAGAGCCCGCTCGGTGTCGCTGCGTATCTGGGCGGCGTCGCGCCCGGTGTGAATGGCCAGAACACCCTCGGCCTCGCTGCGGATCCGCTCCATCTCCTCGGCCTCCAGCGCCAAGTCGGTGATCGAGCCTCGGCTCAACGCCGCATGTGGCTGATGCAGCAACACCCGGGCGTGGGGTAGCGCCGAGCGCTTGCCCTTGGTTCCCGCAGCCAGCAGCAGCGCAGCGGTCGATGCCGCCTGCCCCACACACATCGTGGCTACATCGCAGCGAACGAACTGCATGGTGTCGTAGATCGCCATCGCCGAACTGAACGAACCGCCCGGCGAGTTTATGTAGATGTGAACGTCCTGGTCAGGGGCCGCGGCCGCCAGGTGGAGAATCTGCGCCACCACCACATTGGCGACCCCGTCGTCTATCGGCGTTCCGACGAAGACGATGCGCTCGGACAAGAGCCTGCTGAAGACGTCGAAGGCCCGCTCGCCCTTGGGTGTGGTCTCGACGACCGTCGGAATCGTGTAGCTGCTCATCGCGCAACCTCGGCACCGGCCACCAGTCCCACCTGCCTGGTTATTCGCCTGGGCACGATCGCATCGAGGTGATCGACGACGTGATCGACAAAGCCATACTCGCGGGCCTGGACTGCATCGAACCAGCGGTCGCGGCCCACATCTCGCTCGACCTGATCCAGTGAATGCCCGGTGTGGCGGGCGATTATCCGCCTCATCCGGTCGAGGGTGGCCATCAGGTTCGATGCCTGTATCGCCACGTCGGCCGCCGAGCCCGCCAATCCGGCCGAACCCTCGTGCATCAGAACCTGGGCGTTGGGCAGCGCGAACCGCTTTCCGGGCGAGCCCGCACACAAGATCACCTGCCCCATGCTGGCCGCCAACCCCACCGCCACCGTGGCCACATCGTTGGGGATCAGCTGCATCGTGTCGTACACGGCCAACCCGGCCATGACCGAACCACCCGGCGAGTTGATGTAGACACAGATGTCGCTTTCGGGATCGTCGGCCGACAACAACAACAGCTGCGACACCAGGCGGTTGGCGCTGTCATTGGTCACCTCCTCACCCAGCACCAGGATCCGACGCTCCATCAAACGGTCGTAGAGGCTGCTCGTCATGGCGACATTGTGGAGGCGAACCCCGGCACGCCCGCTCGATTCTGCTGAGGGCAGAATCGCTCGGCTCAGTCGTTGAAGCGAGCGATCTGATGCTCGCTCGACCATGCCTTGACGGTCGACTCGTGGGCCCAGAATCCCCTCGGGCACACCAGGAAGTCGATCATGTACTCGAGCGCCGGAGCAAACGTCATACGTGCCTGACGTGTGTAATCGGCCGCCTCCTCATAGGGCCGCAGGTCAAACCCATGGGCTGTCAGATCGTCGTACAAGAACCGGAACATGTCCTCGTTGGAGCCCTCCACCAAAGCGGTCTCGTACTCCGAAAGGTCATGGCCCTGGGTCAGCTCCTTGAAGATCGCCTCGGCCCGACGCAAGAACCAGAACGCGTAGCCGTCGGTCGCCCCATTGATGATCTGTGCGTGCAATGCGGCATCGCACAGAAGGCCCAGACCGGTCACCCAATTCTGCTGACGATCGTGCGAACGAAACATCGCCAGCAGCGGCACCGACGAATGGGTCTCGAGGATGCCCGCCGCCCACTGCTCCCACTGGGCGAACTTGGCGTCGAGCTTCTTGGGGTCGGCATCGGGCGCCCAGGCCTTCACCAACTCGGTGGGGGTGATGCGCTCGGTGCTTCCGGCATCGAGGGTTATCAACTGGCGCTCGCGTTCGGAGTAGGCCGAATACAGCGTTGGCAGATAACCGATGACCAGAGCCACGGTCACCACGCCGGCAAACGCCTCGAACAGGGCTCCACTCCTGGGGATCACCTCGGTCGGAACGACCTCACCGAACCCGACGGTGAAATAGACGACGCCCGAGTAGTACCAATCGTCGCCGAACGTCGACACGTTCGAGATACCACCCAACGCCCACCACACCAGGGCAAACCCGGTTATCTGGAGAAACACCCACGACGCCAGAAGCGCGATGACCAGCAGGGGCCCAAAGGCGGCAAGCATGCGCTCGCGTGCCGGACGATCGCCTGGGATCCGCCTCGCAACCGCGCGCAGCGACGCGAACAGGGTCATCCCGATGACACGCGACGGCCACCATCGAGCCGGTGAAGTCGAGGTAGACACCAGGGTGTTCACCAGATCGGCGAACGACACCGCAATCAGCATGACGCCAGCAACGATGGCGATTGTTTCGGTCACGGCGCAACGGTAGGCCGCCGCCGATCGATGTGCTGCCCCGCTTGGGTGGCCAGGCCGGTGTTGGGCCAGACTGTGCGACATGACCGATGTCACACCCGACCTGATCACCGCCCACGCGGCCGCAAACCCGGACAAGATCGCGATCATCGACGATCGTCCCGGCCAGCAACCGCGCCAGATCACGTTCGCCGAACTCGACCAGTACACGAACCGCATCGCAAACGGACTCCTCGATCTGGGTGTCGAGCCCGGCGACAAGGTCATGTGGCTGGGGCAGAACTCGCTAGAGGTCATGTCGTTCAGCCACGCGGCCCGCAAGGCCGGCCTCATCAGCGTTCCGCTCAACTATCGCCTGACCGACGAAGAGTCTGTCTACGTAGTCAACAACAGCGACTCGGTGGTCATCTGGGCCGACGCCGAGTTCGCCCACATGCTCGACCGCATCAAGGGCCACTTCGAGAACGTGCGCAAGGTGGTGATCTTCGGCGGCGAACCGGTAGCCGGGTCGGGCCAGATCTCAGAGGCCGATTTCCTGGGCGACGCATCGCCCCCACAACGAGATCAGTCGACCTCGGGAACCATGATCTACACCTCTGGCACCACCGGCAATCCCAAGGGTGCGGTCAGGCACCGAACCGCCTCCAACGAGCAGAGTGCGGGGTTGCTGCAGCTCATCGGGTACGGCCCCGGCGACGTCTACATCACCTGCGGACCGCTGTATCACTCGGGGCCGGGCGGCTTCGCCAACATCGCCCATGTGCTGGGCAACACCATCGTGTTGCAGCACAAGTTCGATGCCGAAGACTGGCTGCGCCTGATCGACAAATACAAGTGCTCGTCGACGTTCTCTGCCCCCACGCCCATCCGCATGGTCGTGAACCTGCCCGCCGAGGTGAAGGCCAAGTACGACACGTCGAGCATGAAGATCTTGGTCGCAAACGCGGCGCCTTGGCCCTTTGCTCTCAAGCAGGCGTACATCGAGGACTTCCCGCCCGAGTCGTTGTGGGAGGTCTACGGCTCGACCGAGATGGGGGTCAACTGTGTGCTGGCTCCAGAGGATCAGATGCGAAAGCCAGGGTCTTGCGGCAAGCCGGCCCCGTTGGTCGAGGTCAAGCTGTTCGACGAAGACGGCAACGAGGTCACAGAAGTGGGCCAGCCCGGCGAGCTGTTCGTTCGCGCTTCGTCGGTCTTCGACACCTACTACAAGGCCGACGAAAAATACGCAGCAGACGACCGCGACGGCTGGCACACCGTGGGCGACATCGCCTATCGCGACGATGAGGGCTACCTGTTCATCTGCGACCGCAAGAAGGACATGATCAT
>JAGQSP010000159.1 GCA_020439485.1 Acidimicrobiales bacterium
TCTGTTCGGCCTTGACGGTGCCGTCCGCGTTCAGGAACAAGACGTAGACGGCGCCGCGGTCTGTTCCGCCGTCGTCGTCCCACAGAGCCCCGACTGCGATATCGACGACACCGTCGCCGTCGAGGTCTCCGAGCGCAGTGGTGTCGTAGGCAAAGGCGTCGTCGATGTCGAGCGTGGAAACCAACCCGCCGCTGGCATTGCCGATCTTCAACTCGGCGAAGACCCGTGGTGCCGCGCTGGTCGTCGGAAGGTCCAAGAAGTCGGGTTGGCCGTCGAAGTCGCTGTCGAGTGCGTCGCGTGGGTGGCCGTCTGCGTTGGGGTCTGCGTTCTCTGCGCTGGTTGGCACGCCGTCGCCGTCGTCGTCGGGGTCGAGGTAGTTGGGTGTGGCGTCGCCGTCGGTGTCTGGGCCGGGGTTGGTTGCCGGGTCGTTGTCGAGGTCGGTGTTTGCGTCCTCTGCCGAGTCGCACAGGCCGTCGCTGTCAGAGTCGTTGCACGCGGTCGCGGTGAGGTCGAGGATGTAGACCGCGCCCCGGTCCATGCCGCCGTCGTCGTCATTGTTGGTGCCGATGACGATGTTCAAGGCGCCGTCGCCGTCTAGATCGCCCAGCGAGGCAACCGACGATCCGAACTCGTCGCCGTTGTCGAGTGGTCCAGTGAGGCCGCCGCCGGTGGAGGAGATCTTCCACTCGTCCTTGATGGTGCCGTCGGTGTCGAGGGCGACGAGGTAGACGGCACCGCGGCCGGTTCCACCGTCGCCGTCGAGCTTCGCTCCGATAGCCAAGTCGTTGATTCCGTCGTCGTTTAGGTCGCCGAGCGTTGCGACGGACCAGCCAAGGCTGTCCGAGTCGTCGAGCGTCGCGCTCAGACCTCCGGCGGTATCGGAGATCTTCTGTTCTCCCTTGACCGTGCCGTTGCTGTTGAGGAACAGGATCGCCACGGATCCCCGGTTGGGTCCGCCATCGTCGTCGGAGGGAATGCCGACAGCGATGTCCTCGACACCGTCGCCGTCGACGTCTCCGATGCCGCTGACTGAACGCCCAAAGAACTCGAAGTCGCCGAGCGGCATCGCTAGTCCGCCGATCGTCTCCGAGATCTTCTGTTCGGCTTTAACGGTGCCGTCTGGGTTGAGGAACAAGACGTAGACCGCGCCGCGATCGGTTCCTCCGTCGTCGTCGGAATCTGCGCCGACCACCAGGTCGTTGACACCGTCGCCGTCGAGGTCGCCCAAACCGGCGACCGACCGTCCGAACACGTCGGAGTCGTCAAGCGAAGCGGAGAAACCGCCTGTGGTGTCGGAGATCTTCTGTTCGGCTCTTACCGTGCCGTCGGTGTTGAGGAACAGGATGAAGACAGCGCCTCGGTCGGTTCCTCCGTCGTCGTCGTCCGGAGCGCCGACCGCCACATCGCCGATGCCGTCGCCGTCGATGTCGCCGAGCGCTGCCACCGAATAACCGAATTGATCCGAGTTGGCCAGTGCTCCGCTGAGGCCACCCTGCGTGTCGCTGATCTTCTGCTCGGAGGCGACCGTTCCATCGGCGTTGAGGAACAGGACGTAGACGGCGCCTCGGTCGGTTCCTCCGTCGTCGTCCAGCGGAGCGGCGACGGCGATGTCAACGACCCCGTTACCGTCGAGATCGCCGAGGCTGGCGACGTTCTCGCCCATCGAGTCGTTGTCGTCGATTGGACCGACGAGTCCGCCGGTGGCGGATGAGATCTTCTGTTCGGCTGTGATTGGTGTGACAGACGGGCCTGCTTCGGTGTCGAGGTAGTCGGGCTGTCCGTCGTGGTCGGTGTCGAGTGCGTCGCGTGGGTCGCCGTCGGTGTTGGGGTCGGCGTTCTCTGCGCTGGTTGGTGTGCCGTCGCCGTCGTCGTCGGCGTCGAGGTAGTTGGGGGTGGTGTCGCCGTCGGTGTCTGGCGCTGGGTTGGTGGAGGGGTCGTTGTCGAGGTCGGTGTTGGCATCTTCTTCGTGGTCCCACAGTCCGTCGCCATCGGAATCGACTGCTGCTGCGGTGACGGTGGCTACCGCCGAGAACTCTGACGTGGAGTCATAGCTGGGCCCGGCGAGCTCTTCGGTCGCAGCGAGCGAGACGATGTCTCCCGCGGATCCGGTGTAGATGATCTGGAAGCTCTCGGCTCCCGAGCCGGTATGGACGATGGATGTCCCGGATTCGAAGACCTCGCCTTCGCCGTACGTGCTGGGGTCTGCGCCCGACGGGTTCGTGAAGGCCTCGACGCGATACGTCCCCGCGGGGACGTCCAGGTCGAAATCGACCGTCACGGTTCCGCCGGACTCGGTCGCAGAGGTGATCTCGGGATGGTTCAGTTGCTCGTTCGGACCAGCGTCGAGGTCGTCGGCGTCGTTCGGCGTGTGGCCGTCGCCGTTGAGGTCCCAACCCAGTGCGGTATTGGAGTGGATCGAGTTGCCGAGCGACGTGATGTTGTTGGAGTTTCCGTGGATCGACACACCCTCGTCGCCATTGTGGGCGATGGTGTTGCCCTCGCCAGGGCCGGTGCCGCCGAACACCACCTGGAGACTGTCGCCGAAGTTCAGGGTCACGCCATCGCCGGTATTGCCCAGCGCCGTGGTGCCGTCGGAACCGACACCGATGAGGTTTGCGAGGAACGTCGCGCCTGGCGAAGTCAGGACCTGAACACCCTCGCCATCGTTGCCCGAGATCACGTTGTCGGTGACAATCGCATTGAAGGCACCGTTCAGGTCGAGGCCTTCGTCGGCGTTGCCCCTGTCGAGCAGGCCGGTGACATCGGTGCCCAGGTAGTTGTTCTCGATGGTGTTGCCGGCGCTCAGCACCAAGAGGCCCTCTTGGCCGTTGGCCGAGATGACGTTGCGATCGGCTGGGTTGGGCCCGCCGATGGTGTTTGCGGTGGCCGCAGCGTCGACCTCGATGCCGTCCTGACCGTTACCCGCAGCGGTGGAACCGTCGGGGAGCAGGCCGATGTAGTTGCCGGCGATCGTGCTGCCCGAGCCCGACTGTACAAACATGCCGTCTTCGTCGAAGTTGGTGATCGAGAACCCGCGCACCTCGACAGACGAGGCCGCAATGACCAGACCGATGCCGCCAAGACCGGCCGAGGTGCCGTCGACCCGGACGATGGGCGTGCTGGCGAAGCCGGGCTGCGTGCTCGCATCGATCGAGGCAGTCGCGGTGACCGAGGGCAGGTCCGACCCCGGAGAGATCGTCCACACACCACCCGAGTGACCGGACTCGGTGGCCGGCATGTCGAAGGTGATCGCGTCGATGGTTGCAGAGGCGTTGGCCTCCTGGATTGCGGCGCGAAGCGTGCATTCAGGGTCGCCCTGCGAGTTGAGGCCCCCGGTGTCGCACGATCCGTTACCCGGAACCACGTCGCCGAAGTCGTTGGTCGAGTTGACGATGGCGACGGGGGAGGGGGACAGGTCGAGGATGTAGACAGCGCCAGCCGACGACCCACCGTCGTCATCGAAGGGAGCGGCGGCAGCCAGGTTCAGCGAACCATCGCCGTCGAGATCTCCCAAGCTGGACAATCCGACGCCGAACCAATCACTGAGGTCGAGCGTCGAGGCAAAACCGCCTGTGGTCGATGAGATCTTCGTCTGTCCGACGACCAGGCCCGCAGAATCGAGCTGCAGCAGGTAGATCGCACCAGCGTCGGTGGTGCCATCGTCGTCGCGGGGCGCGGCGACGGCAATGTCGCCCACACCGTTGCCGTCGATGTCGCCGATGCCCGCGACCTCGTGGCCGAAGAACTCGTCGGTGGAGAACGTCGCCGACAACCCGCCGGTGGTCTGGCTGATCTTCTGGCTGGCCTTGACCGTGCCGCTCGAGTTCAAACGCAGCACCCATACCGCACCGAAGTTGGCGCCGCCGTCGTCGTCGCCGAAGGCGCCCACAGCGAGGTCCACAACTCCATCACCGTCGATGTCGCCGATCGACGCCACCGAAGCTCCGAACAGGTCGCTGTCGTCGAGAGCGGGGCCGCCTCCGGCAAGTTCGGAGATCCTCTGCTCGGCCTTCACCGTGCCATCGACGTTGAGGAACAGGATGTGCACCGCGCCGCGGTCGGTGCCAGCATCGTCGTCCCAGTAGGCGCCGACGGCGATGTCGCCGACTCCGTCGCCGTCTAGGTCGCCCAAGCGTGCGATCGCCTCGCCAAACCCATCCGTGTCATCGAGGGTTGCTGCCAGCCCGCCGCTGGTGTCGCTGATCTTCTGCTCGGCTTTGACGGTGCCGTCGGCGTTGAGGAACAGGATGTGCACCGCGCCGCGGTCGGTGCCGCCGTCGTCGTCATAGACGGCGCCAACCGCCAGGTCGGTGATGCCGTCACCGTCGATGTCGCCGATCGCTTCGACGGCTTCGCCGAAGTTGTCGTCGTCGTCGAGGGTTGCTGTGAGCCCGCCGGTGGTGTCGCTGATCTTCTGTTCGGCTTTGACTGTGCCGTCGGCGTTGAGGAACAAGACGTAGACCGCACCACGCCCCGAACCGCCGTCGTCGTCGCCGGGTACACCCACCGCAAGGTCGGCTACGCCGTCGCCATCGAGGTCGCCGGGTGAAGCGGTCGAGGAGCCGAACCAGTCGTCGGCGGCCAGTGGGCCAGTGAGGCCGCCCGCAGTGGCCGAGATCTTCTGCTCGGCGGACACGGGAGTTGTCGAGCTCGCCGCGTCGACGTCTAGGTAATCGGGCTGGCCATCCCAGTCGCTGTCGAGGGCATCACGAGGGTCGTTGTCGCCGTTGGGATCTGCGTTCTCGGCAGCGGTCAGGATGCCGTCGTCGTCATCGTCGTCGTCTAGGTAGTTGGCCAACAGGTCGGCGTCGGTGTCGGGGCTCGGGGTCGTCGTCGGGTCGTTGTCGGCGTCGAGGTTGGCGTCTTCGTAGCTGTCACAGATGCCGTCGGTGTCGCTGTCGAAGCAGGCTGCTGCCGAGATCTCAGAGGTCACGCCGTACGATCCGGCCCCGAGGTCTTCGGTTGCGGTGAGCGTGACGATGTCGCCGACCGAGCCGCCCGTGTACTGGATCGAGAACGACTGCGGTCCTGACCCGCTGTGAGCGATGACAGCCGAGTTCTCGAACACCTCGGCCTCGCCGGCGCCTGTGATGTCTTTGCCTGAGGGGTTGGTGAACACCTCGACGCGGTAGTTGCCGGCGGGCACGTCGAGGTCGTAGTCGACGGTGACAGTTCCCCCTACCGACTCGCCGATCGAGGTGATGACCGGGAAGTTCAGAAGGTCGTTGGCGCCGGTGTCGATGTCGTTGGCGTCGTTCGGGGTGATGATCCAATCGTTCCCGAGCTGGATACCCAGCGATATGTTGCTGTGAATCGAGTTACCGATGATCGCGATGGTGTCGTTGGTTGCGTCCAAGACGAGTACGCCATACCCGTTGCGGTTGTGGGCAATGACGTTGCCTTCGCCGGCACCGTCGCCGCCGACCTCGATCAGGCTCGTGGTCTGGCTGATTTCCAGGCCTTGAAGGCCATTTCCGAGAGGCGTGGTGCCGTCCTGACCAACACCGATGTTGTTGCCCTGGATCGTGACCGTATCGACGTTCTCCCAGAGGTGGATTCCCGACAGGGTGTTGGCGCTGATGACGTTGCCCTGACCGCTGCCACCAATGGTGTGGCCGGTCGAGTTCTGGACCTGCAAGCCCTCTTCACCGTTGCCGAGCGGGGCGTTTCCGGTCGAGTCGACGCCGATGAGGTTGGCGGTGATGGTGGCGTTGTCCGCACCGTCGAACACCAGCACGCCGTCGAGGGTGTTGCCGCTGATCACGTTGAGGTCCAGCGTCACACCGGTCGAGTTGACGAGCACACCGCCTGCGCCATTGGGTTGGGCGTTGAGGCCTTCGACATCGGTTCCGATGTAGCTGTCGGTGATGCTCGAGTTGTCGGCACCCGGATTGGCCATGACGCCATAACCCGACCAGTTGCCGATGGCAAGTCCTGCCATCGTCAGCTGTGCCGTGGCGTGAATGCCGTCGCCGGTTGTGGACGACCCGTCGAGGAACACGACCGGGCGTCCCTCGGTTCCGTATTCGCTCTGTGAGGTGCCGACGATGCTCAGCTGTCCGGTGATGACCGGCAGGGCCGATGCCGGGGTGATCGTGTACGACGCTGGTGATGCCGAATAGCCGGGCTCGGTGTTGGGCATCGAGAAGAAGATCAGGTCGCTGCCGCCGAGGGCATTGGCTTCCTGAATGGCGGCTCTCAGCGTGCACTCGGCGCTGCCCTGCGAGTTGATGCCACCCGTGTCGCAAACACCGTTGCCCGCGCTCGCGTCAGCGGCGTCGCCGGTCGAGTTCACCACGAAGGCCGCCTGAGCGCTGATGTCGCCTCCATCGTCGGCTGTCTGAGCGGCGACGGGCACGGGCGCGAGCAAGCCCACCAGCATCAGCATCGATGCAAGCGCGGAAGACAGGCGTCGGCGCCAAGAGCGGTGCCGGATGCCATTCGAGAAGCCAAGAGAACGCGGCGAGGTCATCGAACCGACATCACCACCGGGTCGCTTGCATGAGAACGCACAAAGGCGCTCGTGACAGTCACGATCAGTTCAGTCGGCCGCGCTGACGGTCGGTTCAGTACTGCCCGTCGTGCCGCGCGTGTGCAGTCACCGGCGCGGCAAGCCCACAGAGGGTGAAATTGGTTACATCCAGATCGACGCTCCGTAGCGAAAGGGTGAGCAAACAACAGCACGGATTGTCGGCAATGGCGTGGTGCACACCATCGATCGGGTTCTGTTGCCGGTAGACCTGGACAACCGCAAGCAGACCCGATGGGAGAACCCCTGACGTTCGCCGAATCTGGAGGTGGGTTCACCCCGAAAACCGGGGCGAACTCGCCCCCATATTCCCTTCGGGACAACCCGGTACCGGGCGTCTACCGCGCCCGAGTCCTATCGGGCGAAGACGAGGAGCCCGGGCAGATCGACGACGGCGCCGGGCACCGAGCCCAAGCCGGCGTTGCCCTGCAGGGTCAGCCACGCGAGCGAGGCCAGGTTCGACAGCTGCACGGGCACGGCACCGCTCAGCAGGTTGCCGTGAAGGCTCAGCCCTTGCAGGGTCGTGGCGTCGCCCAACTCGACCGGAATCGAACCAGACAGGCCGTTGTCGTGCAGCATCATCCACTCGACCGAGGCCATGTCGCCCAGCTCTAC
>JAGQSP010000160.1 GCA_020439485.1 Acidimicrobiales bacterium
CACGACACCGCTCGGGTTCACGGCCCAGGCCGCGGCGGGTGTCGCCTCGACGGGCGAGGGTTCTGGTGGCGTGACCTGGGCGAGGTCGGGCCCGTCCAGGAAGTTGACGGTGACCCACAGGTCGCCATCCGGCTCGAGCAACGCACCGATGCCGACCCGGTTGTATTCACCGAGCATGTTGGCCCGGTGTGGGGGCGAGTTGAAGAAGGCCTGGTGCAGCCATTCGGCCGAGGGGCCCCACCCGACGTTCTCGCCGATACGCATCCACTGGGTGGTCACCCGCTGCTCTACCTGGGCGCGCAGGTCGCCCCGGTGTGACAACGAACCCTGTGGAGCCATGCCCTGGGTCCACTCGAGGGCGATCTGGTCGAGAAGCTGATCACGCTGCAGGGCCTCGAGCCCGTGCTCGGCACGAACATCGTTGAGGAGGTCGAACAAGACCTGCTCTGCCGACGTGGCGCGAGTGTTGGCCGACGCCGCTGCAGGCGGGGCCTGGCTCGTCGTGGAAGCCGAGGCGAGGGCAGGTGAGCCAACCGTCGCCAGCAGCAGGGCGGCCAGGGCCGCAATGAGTAACCGCATCATCCGTCTCATGACAGGAGAAGGCATCGGCGTGCCCTGAAGCATCACTTGAGTGGCAATTTGTGAGCCGCTGAGTAGCTTCGGAGCTCATGGCGTCCTTCGATGAACTCCTCGCCGCAGCCCGAGCCGGCGTTGCCGAGATCGATCCGGCCTCACTGGTGCAGAGGTTGCACGACGACGATGTCGTCTTGCTAGACGTACGCGAACCCGACGAGGTGGCGAATGGCCTCATCGACGGGGCGTTGAAGATCCCCCGGGGGGTACTCGAGACGTCTGTCGGAACGCTCGTGCCAGACCGGTCGGCCTCCGTGGTGGCCTACTGCGCATCGGGGGTGCGGTCGGTGTTCGCCGCTCAGACCTTGGCCGCACTCGGCTATGAAAACGTGGCGTCGCTTGCGGGTGGATTCGATCGGTGGAAATCGGAGGGAATGGAGTGGGTGCTGCCGGGGGCGGTTTCGTTGGCCGAGTCGGCCCGCTATCGGCGTCACGTCCTGTTGCCCGAGATCGGCCTTGCGGGCCAGCAGCGGCTGCTGGAGTCGTCGGTGTTGTTGGTGGGCCTGGGCGGGCTCGGCTCGCCCGCAGCGCTGTATCTGGCTGCAGCCGGAGTGGGGCGCATCGGCCTGGTCGACATGGATGTCGTTGACGAGACCAACCTGCAGCGCCAGGTCATTCACAACACAACGCGCATCGGGCAAGCAAAGGTCGAGTCGGCGCGGGCCGCCATCACCCAACTGAACCCCGATGTCGAAGTGGTGCCGATAGCCCAGCATCTATCGGCTGAGAACGTTCTCGAAGTCGCCGACGGTTGGGATGTAATCATCGATGGAGCAGACAACTTCGACACCCGCTATCTGCTGAACGACGCGTCCGTGAAGCTGGGCATTCCCGTCGTCTACGGGTCGATCTTCCGCTTCGAGGGACAGATCAGCGTCTTCGACCCGGTGGAAGGCCCGACTTACCGAGACTTCATGCCCAAGCCCCCGCCGCCTGAGCTGGCGCCCAACTGTGCCGAAGCCGGGGTTCTCGGAGTTCTGCCCGGTGTAGTGGGGACAATCCAAGCCGTGGAAGCGATCAAGTTGCTGCTGGGCCTCGGAACGAGTCTGCGTGGCAGGCTGTTGACCTTCGATGCCATGGACATGACCTTCCGTGAGTTCCGAATTCCGGTCGACCCGGCGAACCCGATCACCCACACCAACCGCGACCTCGTGGTGATTGCACAACCCTGACTCCGGGCGGGCTCAGCGGTACACCTACGGCAAGGGCTCCGGCTGTACTCTGGGTCGACTCAGACTTGGCGAGGATTCGATAATTGCGGTCGATAACGGTCTTGATGCCGGCATACAACGAGGCTGACAATCTTCCCGTTGTCATCGAAGAGGCGGCCGGTGTGCTCGACACGCTGACAACCGACTGGTCGATCCTGGTGGTCAACGACGGCTCGTCCGACGGCACCGACAAGGTGCTGAACGAGCTTTCTGCCCAGCAGCCCCGCCTGCAGCACATCAGGCTGCGCAGAAACTTCGGCAAATCCGAAGCCTTGCGGGTCGGGTTCTCGAACGTCGACGCCGACATCGTGGTCCTGATGGACGCCGACGGTCAGGACAACCCGGCCGAGTTGCCCCGGATGATCGGGGTCATCGACTCGGGCTTCGACCTGGTCACCGGCAGGCGTTCGGTGCGAAACGACCGCTTCATCAAGCGCAACACGTCGAAGGTCTACAACTCGGCCACCGCCCGCGTAACGGGTGTCGAGGGGCGCGACTTCAACAGCGGTTTCAAGGTGATGAAGGGCGAGGTCGCCCGGTCGCTCGAGATGTACGGCGAGTTGCACCGATACATCCCGGTGCTGGCAGCGTGGGCCGGCTATCGGGTCACCGAGGTCGATGTCGATCACCGAGAGCGCCACAAGGGTCGGTCGAAGTTCGGCCGATCGCGGTTCTGGCGAGGCTTCCTCGACCTCGTGACGGTCAAGTTCCTGACCACCTACGACAGCCGGCCATTCCACCTGATCGGTGGTATCGGCCTGATTCTCGGAGCCATAGGAGCCGGCCTGCTGACCTGGATGGGCATCCTGAAGATCATGGGCGAGGGCATCGGCACCAGGCCCGCGCTGATCATCGGAGTGCTGTGCACGGTCGTGGCCGTTCAGCTCGTTTCGGTGGGACTGCTGGCCGAGCTGTTCGTGCACCTCAGGCGGCGTCGCGATGCCGACACCGTGGCGGAGTCGTCTCGTGGCTGAAACCGAATGGGTTCCTTCGCCGCGCCATCTGTTGAGGTTGGCTTGTATCGGCGATGTCACCTCCGACTGGCAGCCGGGCCGGCTCCTCGAGGTCGGCGCCGGCACCGGCCACGTGACCGAGACCTTCGTCGAGCGCGGCTTCGACGCCACCCTCAACGACCTGGGCGAGCGCAGCCGCGAACTGTTGCGAGATCGGTTCGAGGGTCGGGCCAGGGTGGTCGACTCGCTCGCCGAACTCGAAGGCGAGACGTTTTCCTATCTGATGGCATTCGAGGTTCTCGAACACATCGAAGACGACCGCAGCGCACTGAGCTCATGGCTCGAATATCTCGAGCCGGGAGGACGACTGCTGGTTTCTGTGCCCGCGCATCAGGCGAAATTCGGCGACGCCGACCGCGCTGTGGGCCATGTGCGCCGCTACGAGCATGGCGAACTCGAGGCCCTCTTCGCCTCGGCTGGGCTCGAGCAGGTGGCGATCTCGAACTATGGCTTTCCGCTGGGCAATGTCTTGAGGCACACCCAGACCCTGATGAATCGAGTCACTGGTAGCCGACCCGATGATGCGACAGACGAACAAGACCGCATCGACCGCACCATCGAGTCGGGCGTGGCCACCGAGTCCAGGCTCAACCGCATGGGCAAGATCCTGAAGCCCGGTGTTCTGAAGCCCTTCTCGACCGTCCAGCGGTTGGCCTACCAGCGCGACTGGAGCGATGGTTACGTAGCCACGGCCACCAAACCTCGATGACCGACAGCGTCGGCGCCGTCGCTCGTGTCTCGGCGCTGGTCTCGAAGGTCAGGAACCCGCCGCGTCCGGTGCGTATTGCACTCTCGGTCATTGCCGCCGTTGTTTTTGTTGTGATCGCCTGGTGGGCCGTAGACGACTACCGCAGCCGCGACCTCGATCCCAACCTGTGGCTGGTGGCCCTCGCCGCGCTCATCGGCACACCCCTGGCCCTGGCGCTCAACGCGTTCGAGCTTCGGACCCTGGCTCGAGCCGGTCGCAGCGAGCCCCTCTACACGAAGGCCTTGGCCGCGTCGCTTCTGGCGTCGAGCGCCAACGTGCTGCCACTGCCGGGATCGGTGCTAGTGCGTACCTGGTACCTGAGCCGGGGCCAGTCGAAGGTGTCGACGGCCGTGAAGCTGCAAGCGTTCGCCGGGCTGATCTATGTGGCGAGTGGGGTTGCGCTCAGCGGCTGTTTCTTGATCCTGACCTCCCCGGTTTTCGGGGCGGTGCTAGCGGCCGCCGGGTGTTTGGGGTTGGTGCTCCTGAATCACTTCGCCCCAGCCGGCCTGGTTCCGTCTCTGGTGCCCATCGAGGCGGCGATGGTTGCGTCCGAGATCGGTCGAACCACCCTCATCATCCACGCTCTCGACATCGGAGACCGCCTCTATGAGGCCATCCCGATCGTTCTGGCGAACGTCATCTCGACCGCAACCGGGGTGTTCCCGGCCGGCTTGGGGCTGAAGGAAGCTCTGTCCGGTCTGCTTGCCGGACTAGCCGACCTGGACAGTGCCTTGGCCATTACCGCCTCGGCAACCGATCGAATGGCCACCACACTGGTCTTGGCGTTGATGCTGGGCGCAAGCGCGCTCACCGGTTGGCACAGACGCCTGCTGGGCGATGTGCCTGGCGTCGGAGGTGACAAGCCATGACCAAGCTGCTGGTGGTGACCTCGACCTTTCCCGGCAAAGCCGGCGACGGCACACCGCAGTTCGTCCTCGACCTGACCAGTCGCATCGCAGACTTGGAGCGCGTGGTAGTGGTTACGCCGCGGGTTCCAGGTGCCGCACGATTCGAGGTCATGGAAGGCATCGAAGTGAGGCGCTTCGCGTACTTCGTTCGGCCCATCGAGGGGGTGGCCCACGGAGCAACCCTTCCCAACGTCCGGGCGCAGCCGTGGCGCGTGATCGAGCTTCCGTTCCTGTTTGCGGCGATGCTGCTGGCCACTATCCGGGCAGCTCGAAGCGTCGGCCCAGATGTCATTCACGCCCACTGGCTGCTGCCCAGCGGGGCCATAGCCGCCGCAGTGCCGTCTCGCTGGCGCGCTCCGATAGTGGTGACAGCCCACGGGGTCGACATGCACTCGCTGAAGGTCGCCCCCCTCGAGATGGTCCGTCGTTGGGCCTTGCGACGGGCGGCGCACGTGGTGGCGGTCAGCGGCGACCTGCGCCAGCGGGTGCACGATCTGGCTCCATCGGTCAGCGTCGAGGTCCTGCCGATGGGTACCGACCTGGTCGAGGTGGCAGATGCCGTCGGGCCGCGCAGGCCCGAACCCGACAAGATCTTGTTCGTGGGGCGACTCGCCGACAAGAAGGGCGTCGACGTGGCGATCCGGGCGATGTCGGATTTGCCCCGAGCCCGCTTGGTGGTTGCCGGCGATGGTCCCGAGGGCCCGTTCCTCGAACGCCTCGCCATCGATATCGGCGTAGCAGATCGGGTCGAGTTCGTGGGCCGCGTCAGCCGCGCACAGGTCTTCGAGCAACTGAGCACCTGCGCCGTGCTGGTGATGCCCTCGGTGGTCGGCCGTGACGGCGACATGGAGGGTACGCCGGTTGTGCTGGCCGAGGCCCTGGCCGCTGGGGTGCCCGTCGTGGCGAGCCGTCTGGGAGGTATCGCCGAGGTTCTGGCCGCCGGTGGCGGGTGGCTCGTCGAACCCGGCGATCACCGCGCTCTTGCCGGCGCGCTGGGGGAGGCGTTGGGCGATCCCACCGAGCTGTCGCAGCGTGGTCGTGTCGGCAAAGACCACGTAGCGCCTAGCCTCGACATGGCCAACATCGCGCAGCGGTATCGGCAGATCTACGCGGAGGTCAGCGGTTGAACACTGGAGTGGCAAAGGTGCTGGACGAGCCACTGCGCCCGGGCACTCACTATCGCACCGAGTTCTTCAAGGCGACCGACACCATCAACACTCGGGGTCTGGTGGTCGACGTCGGTGGCCGCGACGGGCGGGCTTTGGCCGAGCTCGGCGTTGCCGGTGGGGTTCTGGTCGACGTTGAGGTCGTGCCGCGCAGCCCCGCCGTGTCATACGTGGCCGGAAGCGGCACGGACATCCCGTTGCGCGACGGTTGCGCCGACACCGTTCTGGCATTGGACGTGATCGAACACATCGACGACGAGCAGCGATTCGTGACCGAGCTGGTCCGCCTCTTGGCCCCCGGGGGCCAGCTGGTCTTGACCACACCCAGTATCGACATCAGGGTCCTGCCAGGGCGAGCCCAGAAAAAGATCGACCAGATATGGGGCCACCATCGGGTGCGAGGTTACGACCCTTCGCATCTGGCCGAGCTGTTGTGCAATGCGGGCGCCGACGATGTCGAGGTTCGATCGATCTCGATGCGGGCTTACCGGGTCGGATACCTGCCCATGCGCGCCCTTTGGCAGGTGTGGCCCCGAGGAGGGCGGGCGGTGGTGTCGGCGATGGCGCGCACCGACGCCGGCGCCAAGGACGCTCGTCATGGATTCGTATTGGCGACCGCCGGCCGCAGAGCCTGATCTACACCGGACGACGCCGGCTAGCCGCCAAGCGTCAGAGCCAGGCGGTCAGGGTTGACCAGCCCATAGAGTTCGTGAGTTGTTGGCCCCAGCGCCAAAGCGCCGTTCAGCGCCAACTGGATGCGTCTGGCATCGCCAGGCGCCTGGAACTCTGGGCTGTCGGTGAGAAGCCTGACATCGAGTCCCTCGGGGCCCACCATCAGCGGAACCTCGAAGTGCACAGAGCGATCGTCGGCCGAAAGCGAGGTTGCGACGACCTCTCCACCCACCTCGACGTCGACTCGCCGGCCGGCGCCAGGTGCGGTCAACAGATCGAGCACCAGCGTCACCTGGGCCGCCTCGTCGTAGAGCGGTTCGAGGTGTATCACCGCTGCATCCTCGGCGAAACTGCCGGCGCGGCCGAAGCGGCCGGGTGTGTGGAAACCAGTGCCCAGCTCGATGTCGACCGAGCGAAGGTTCTCCGACGCCAGCGCGGCAACCCGATCTGGGCCGATCTGGTCGGTCAGGGTACCGAGCCTGTCGCCTATGGGATAGTTGCGGTTGCGCCCCAGCTCCAGCCCGCGCTCGACCGGCATGATCGAGTCGAGGCGCACGCCTGCGTCGGGCAGCGCCCAGGTGTCGGCATAGATACCGTCGAAACCGATGGCGGCCAGGACGTCGACCGCCACATCGACGGGCAGCCGTTCGAGCTGAAGCTGCCAGAGGCTCTCGGGGCGTCCTCTCATGGCGCCGTAGCTCACCTCGAGGCGCTCGGTCTGCAGTATCGCCCTCATGTGCTGGTAGTCGATCGGGTAGGTGGCCCGGTCGGGTTCGGGGTATGGCACCAGAGGCAGCGTGTAGAGCATCGGATCAGGGTCGGTGGCGAGGCTTGCCTCTACCTGGCCGAAGAACTGCGAGTCGGTCTCCCATTGCGACTTGATGTCTTCGGCGCGGCCCGATGCCGCAGGCGTCTGGTCGAAGATGGCGAAGGCGACGACCGCAGCCAAGAGCGCGGCCGGAACTGCCCTGGCCTGTGATCGCCGGCCGACGATCGTGGCCATCTTCGTCAAGACGACCCCGACCGAGACGAACGAGAAGAACGCGACGTAGACGATGATCCGATTCCATGTACGGATCTCCTCGAAGCCCGAGATCGTCAGCAAGAAGGCCAGACCACCGGGCACCGCCAGGAGAATCGCAATCAGGTTGATCGTCCCCGACAGTGCCAGCAACCGATCGAGTTCGGGCGTGTCGGCCTCGTCTTCGCTGCTGTTGCCTATGCCCGATCTGGTGAACGGGATGAGAGCCAAGAGGCTCGCGACCAGACCGACCACGCCTATCAGCCCAAGGGCTTGCCCACCCTCGCTCTGAATCCGCGATTCGAGAGGCTTCCTTCCGTACTCGGCAAGTGCCTCGATGCGGTGCTCCTCAGACGGCAGCACGACACGTGAAAGCTTCAGCGCGTAGACCTCTTGCTCGCCGATATCTCGCTTGACCGTCTGTTCGTTTGGCCCGCGGTCGGCTTGATAGAGCAGGGATCCGATGTTGGCCAGCGTGACCGAGCCGACCACGGCAACGCCGAACGCAAGAGCGACGGCCAATGGTCGCCAGTCGCGGGTGCGTAGCAGGGCCAGGATTCCGATGGTCGCGGCCAACGAGGGAGCAAAGGCTGCTGCGACCGTGTCGGTAGTCGCGATCAGAGCGATGGCAAGTGCTGTCACCGCCACTCGATCTCGCCTGATGATCTGACGATGCGAGCCCCCTGGGCGTGAGTCGCGTCGCTTGAAGTACCCACCCCTGAAACCGCCCACCCACAGCAAGACAAGACCGCCGAGCGGAACAGCAAAATAGCCTGACCTGTAGATGTGAGGCGTTCCGTGCCAGAAGTGGAACGGGATCAGGGCGTACAACAGTGATGCAGCGCCGGCCACCAACGGACCCAGACCGAGATACCTCATGACCAGGTGGCTGACGAAGGCCACCAGCGCGAACGTCGCCAGGAAGTACAGGTTCATGATCGCGGCCGGGTTGTCGCCCGCCAGGCCGATTATCCGGACGAACAACACCTGAAGGCCGTCGCCCCCTTGCGGGAAGTCGTAGGCCTCGAGCTCATAGGGCGCTCCGAGCCTTTCGTTCTCGAACCACCAGCCGCTTTCGTCGACGCCGACAACATGACCTAGGCCTGCCAGTTCATCGCCCGAGTAGTGAAGCGGGCGACCGATCCCGTTGCTGAAAAAGCCCAGGACCACAGCGGCGACGATCGATGTCAGGATGGCAACTGCGGCGGCTTCGGCGACGACTGTTCGAACTGAGCGCCAGGCGTGCTCCTGCGCGCTCGGCTTGGCTGATGACATCTGGCCAAGGGTACGGTAAGGGGCTGGCTGCAGGGTGCTAGGCGGGTACGCTCGACTCTCATGACGAAACGCGTCCTCATCATCGGTGGCGGGCCTGCGGGCCACGAAGCTGCCAGTCACGCTGCCCGGCACGGCGCATCGGTGACACTCGTCGAGGACAATGTGCTCGGCGGGGCAGCCCACCTGCTCGACTGCGTGCCATCCAAGTCGATGATCGCCACGGGCGGGGCGGTGTCGTTCGCCAGGCGGGTAGCCGGGTTGGGGCTGGCCGACATAGAGCCCAAGGTCGAGCGCGACCTGTTGGTTCACAGGGTAAACACGATCAAGCAGCGCTTGCGCTCTTCGATCGAGGAGCTGCTGACCAGCCAGGGCGTTCGGATGATCGCAGGCCGCGGCCGGCTGACGGGCCCCTATTCGGCCGAGATCGAACACGCAGACGGAACCGTCGAGCAGGTCGAGGCCGACGGCATCGTCTTGGCGACCGGCTCCAGGCCGCGTATCCCCGACTGGGCACCGATGGATGGCGAGCGTGTCCTGTCTACGCGTGACGCGTACCCACCGCCCGAGTTCCCCGAGCACCTCATAGTCGTCGGCTCGGGCGTGACCGGTGTCGAGTTCGTCCACATGTTCGAGAGCCTGGGCTCGAAGGTCACGCTCATCGTCAGCCGCCAGCAGGTTCTACCCCAGAAGGACCCCGAGGCCGCCGCAGTGCTCGAGGCCGACTTCCTCGACCGGGGCATCCGGTTGTTCAAGGGTGCCAGGGCCACTGCCATCGAGCGCGAGGGCGACGAGGTCGTTGTGCACTGCGACGACGGTCGAATCGCTCGCGGTTCGCACGCACTGTTGGCCATCGGCTCGATCCCGAACTCCGATGGGTTGGGCCTGGAGAAGGCCGGTGTGGAGGTCGACGACTGGGGTTATGTGGTGGTCGATCATCATCTGCGCTCGTCGGTTCCCCACATCTACGCGGCCGGCGACCTCAGCGGCAGACTGCCCTTGTCGTCTGTGGCGACCATGCAGGGGCGCAAGATCGCAGAACACCTGATGGGCATGCACGAGGGTCGTATGCACACTCACATCGACTACGACAAGGCCGCCTCGGCCATCTTCACCGAGCCCGAGATTGCCGACGTAGGACTGGCCGAGGCCGACGCGTTTGCGTCGGGTCGCAAGATCAGGGTCACCAAGGTGCCGTTCTCGTCCAACGCCAAAGCGCTGATCAACGACAACCCTGCAGGCTTCGTCAAGATCGTCTCGGACCCGCACACCGGCGTGGTCCTGGGCGGCTCGATCGTCGGCAGCCACGCGGCCGAGTTGATCTCGGTCATAGCGGTCGCTGTGAAGGCCGGGCTGAAGGTGCACGACATCCGCGACAGCCTTCTGGTGTATCCGTCGCTGTCCGAGTCGCTCAGCGAGGCCGCCGAGTAGGTCGGCAAGCCCTCACGGGCTGACCGTGCAGCCCGAGCGAACGCCGCTGGTGCACCTCTGGACGGCCCGGGCCACGCGTTCCACGTAGTCTCGGTATGGGCTTCGGGGCATCGCTTCGATTGCGCGTTCGAGACCGGACGTGTCGATGAATCCCATGTTGTACGCGACCTCTTCCAGGCACGCGATCTTGAGACCCTGGCGCTTCTCGACGGTGGCGACGAAGTTGGCTGTTTCGAGCAGGCTTTCGTGGGTTCCCGAATCGAACCATGCGATGTCGCGTCCCAGTTCGGTGACGGACAACTGGCCCAGCTGGAGGTAGCGCCTGTTCAGGTCGGTTATCTCGAGCTCGCCTCTGGGGCTGGGCACCAACTGGCGGGCGTGGTCGACGACATCGCCGTCGTACAGGTACAGGCCGGTCACGGCCAGGTTCGATCGGGATGTCTTGGGCTTTTCGACCAGGCAAACCGCCTCGCCCGACGGCGACAACTCGACGACGCCGTAGCTCGAGGGATCATCGACCGGATACCCGAACACGTTGGCTCCGCGGCCGAACTCGCCAACCACGTGGCCCAGGTCCATGCGGCCGTGGAAGATGTTGTCGCCCAGGATCAGCGTGCACGCCGATCCGTCGAGGAACCGCTCGGCGATCAAGAACACCTGGGCGATTCCACCAGGCTTGGGCTGAACCGCATACGAAAGGTCGATTCCCCAGTTCGAGCCGTCGCCCAACAAGTCGCGAATGCGCGGAAGGTCGGCGGGCGACGATACGACGAGGATCTCGCGAATACCCGCCATCATCAACGTCGACAGGGGATAGAAGACCATCGGTTTGTCGTAGACGGTGTGCAGTTGCTTGCCCACCACAGCGCTGCTGGGGTACAGGCGCGTTCCCGCCCCGCCCGCCAGGAGGATGCCCTTCACAAGGTGCTTGGTCGACCCGCCGAGGTGGCCCCTAAGCGAACCGGTGATTGAACCGGCCCGCGTGCAGCCTCCGCTACGGTTCAGGGATGGGCGAATCCGCAGACAACTCTCAGGCCGACCAGAGCGATCACTTGGACATTCCGCAGAATCATCGCGACGACGAATGGACTCGCGAGATCATCAGGCGGGTCGTGGCCGCGGGCACCGTGGCAGTCGATGTGGGCGCAAATGTGGGCGATGTCACTGCGGCGCTGGTCGAAGCGGCGCCCGAGTCCCAGCACATCGCAATCGAGCCCATCCCTGAGCTGGCTGCGCTGGTGCGCGAACGATTCCCCAGCGTGGTGGTGCACGAGGCGGCGCTGGCAGCCGAGGCCGGCCCCGACGTCGAGTTCGTCCACGTGGTCTCGAACCCGTCGTACAGCGGGTTGCGCGAGCGGCGCTATGACCGTCCCAACGAGGAGCTGCAACGCATCCGCGTGCGAACGACAACGCTGGATTCGATCGTTCCCGAAGACGCCAACGTCAGCTTCGTCAAGATCGATGTGGAGGGAGGCGAACTCGGAGTGCTTCGCGGTGCTTCGCGCGTGCTCGACCAGCGCCCCGTGGTGGTGTTCGAGCACGGCCTCGGCGCCGCTGATCACTACGGAACCGAACCCGCGACAGTGTTCGAGATCTTCGACGGCAAAGGACTGAAGGTCTCGGGCCTGGACCGCTATCTAGATGGCAAGCCGCACTATTCGAAGGCCGAGTTCGAGGACGAGTTCTACTCCGGAAGGCGTTGGAACTTCGTGGCCCACCCGTAGCGGCTACTCGATCACTACGACAACGTCGCCGGCGCCGACGGTGTCGCCCACCGAGACCTTGATCTCGGAGATGGTTCCGTCCTTGTCGGCTGCGATGTTGTTTTCCATCTTCATCGCCTCGAGGACCACCACGGGCTGACCTGCGGTGACCTCCGCGCCGACTTCGACCAACACCTTGACGATGGTGCCCTGCATCGGAACGGCAACCTTGCCCGTTCCGGCGCCACCGCCGGCGCCACCGCCTCGTGCTTCGCGCTTCTTGCGCTTGGCGGGCGCTGCGGCCAGACCCGATTCGGGTACCCAGGCCGCTACTCGGAACCGGCGACCGTTGACCTCGACCGTGGTCTCCTTGCGGATCAGCTCTTCCTCTTCGTCGGCCTGCGGGGGCATCACAGCCACCACGTCGCTCAGGTCGAGCGTCTCTTCGACCCACTTGGTGCTGTGCTCGATGGCCTGGAAGTCGGGGTGGCGCAAGATGGCGAGGTCGGCGGGGATCGTGGTGGCCACGCCCTCTATCTCGAGTTCTTCGAGTGCCCTGATGGCTCGAGCGATGGCCACGTCGCGATTGCGGCCCCAGACGACCAGCTTGCCCACGAGGTTGTCGTAGTACTGCGAGATCTCGTCGCCGGCCTCGTAGCCACCGTCGAACCTGGTGCCGTAGCCATCGGGCACGCGGAGCTTGTTGATGGGTCCAGGCGAAGGCCTGAAGGCTCCGCCGGCTGGGTCTTCGGCGTTGATACGCACCTCGATCGAGTGGCCAGAGATGGTTACGCCGTCCTGATCGAACGGCAGCGGCTCGCCTGCGGCCACGCGAAGCTGCATCTCGACCAGGTCAACCGCCGTGACGAGTTCTGTCGCCGGGTGCTCGACCTGCAGGCGGGTGTTCATCTC
>JAGQSP010000161.1 GCA_020439485.1 Acidimicrobiales bacterium
TGGTGCCGGTTCGACCCAGAAGAGGCTCTGGCCGTGATCGCCGACAACGACATCGAGGTACCAGAGGACACCTTCTTCGTGCACGTCGTGGCGGGCTCGCCGGTGCAGCCGTGGGCCGAGTCGATAGCGGCCGACTGGCGGGACAACCTCGGCTGGCCCGTCGAGGTGTTCGAGCATCCGTCTTTGCAGGCGCTGGTCGGATACCTCCAGAGCGGGGTGCCCAGCGGGCCCTTCCTGTTGCCGTGGAGCGGCGACCACGTCGGCGCCGAGGCGTTCATCGCTCCCCTGTTCGCCCCCGACAGCAACGACGCTTTCATCCGCTACAGCACCAACGAGATGATCACCCTGCTGTCCAGGCTCGACGCCACGCCAGTCGACGACCCTCAGCGCGACATCGAGATCTCGCAGCTGACGTTCGAGCTGGACGACATCTTGGCCTACCTGCCGTTGGCCGTTGTTCCCAGACGCATCGCCCACAGCGGCCGCTTCGACCTGTCCGGCATTGCCGGCGGCGTATCGCGGCTGGACCTGGCGGCGGTGGAGGCACTGCCCTGACCCGCCTGGAAGTGCTGGGCGTCACCTGGTCTGGTGGCTCTGCGGGCCTACGGGTCCGCGACCAGGATCAGCCCGCTTCTCGCGTGGTTCCGCTGAAGGGTTCGTCGTGGCGCTTCAGGGCTACCGCTCAGCGGGTGTGTCCAGGCACGACCAAGTTCGCCGACGACGGCACCCGCAGCTTCATCGAGTGTCAGAACCCGGTGGGTCAGTCGGCGCGCTGCGACCGGTGCAGCACCATCGACACCGTCTTTGCCGCCAACATGCACCGAGCTCACAAGCTGGGCCGGGCCTATGTCGATCGTCGTTTCGCAGCCCATCTCGACCAGCCCCACCGCCTTTATGTCGCGGGCTTTGCCGACGGCAGCATCAAGGTGGGCACCACAGCAGGAGCGTCTGGTGGTGTGCGCCTGGCCGAACAGGGCGCATGGATCGCCCGATACGCGCTGGTAGCCGACGACGGCTACGTGGTTCGAGATGTCGAAGACGCTGTCACAGACGTGTTGGGGGTTTCGCAACAGGTGTCGTCCACCCGCAAGCTCGCAGGCCTGCTGTCGCCCGTCGCCACAGAGGCCCTCGAGGCCCGGGTGGCCGGCACCACCCAACGAGTGCTTCAGATGGTCGATGCCAACGCCGACTTCGCCGCCGCCACTACGCCGCTGGACCTTGCCTGGAGGTTCGAAGGTGTGGGCTCGGACACGTGGTCGGGGCTGGTCGCCTATCCCAATCGACTCGACACCGGCAACCACGCCTTCGAGGTCGCCGACATGTGCGGTCGCTTTGCCGTGCTGGCACGCGAGGGCGTGCTCGATCGGTTCGTCGCCGACCTGGGCACCCTCGAGGGCTGTGTCATCGACCTGGGCGACCACGACCCCGATCCAGTCGAAGTGCAGGCGTCGCTGTTTTGAGCCGCAGAAGTCACTAGGCTCCGACCATGCTCTGGTTGGTCGTCATCATCGTGCTCATAGTGCTCATCGGTTTGTTCCTGATGAGCGTGTACAACAAGCTCGTCAAGTTCCGCGAGAACGTTCGCAACGCGTTCGCCCAGATCGATGTGCAGCTCGAGCGGCGCCACGATCTGATCCCCAACCTGGTCGAGGTTGCAAAGGGCTACATGAGCCACGAGCGCGACACCCTCGAGGCCGTCGTGGCCGCCCGTGCGGCGGCTACACAAGCCCGCATCGAAGTCTCCGGCGACCCGCAGAACCTCGAAGCCATGCAACACCTGGCGCAGTCCGAGGGTGCGCTGGGCGCATCGCTGGGCCGCCTGCTGGCCGTGGCCGAGGCCTACCCCGACCTGAAGGCCAACCAGAACATGATGCAGCTCACCGAAGAGCTCACCACCACCGAGAACAAGATCGCCTACTCGCGGCAGAACTACAACGATCAGGTCAACAAGTACCAGACGTACAAGGTGTCGTTCCCGCCGGTGATCTTCGCCAACATGTTCGGCTTCAGCGACACCGCCTACCTGAACCTCGAGGACGAGGGCAAGGAGTACAAGCGCGAGAACATCGAAGTGCGCTTCGATGATCGACCCCAGGACGGCTAGTCCCCTCAGATGGACTTTCAGGGGCACCAGGAAACGGCCCAGCAGAGCACATTCAAGCTGGTCGCGCTGTTCGTCGCGGGCGTAGTCGCCATCATGGTGATAGTCGCCGCGTTCGTGTCGGCGCTGTTCTTCTACGACTCACAAGAGGTCGACCCGCTCGCGGCCTTCGTCGTAGCGGCTCCGATAACGATCCTCGGCATCGGTGGCACGTCCCTGGTCAAGTCCAGCCAGATCCGCGGTGGCGGAGGGGCCTATATCGCTTCGTCGTTGGGCGGCCGGCAGATCGACTTCAACACGCTCGATCCGGTCGAACGCCAGCTGGGCAACGTCGTAGAAGAGATGGCCATCGCGTCTGGCATGCCGGTGCCCGATGTGTTCGTGCTCGACGACGAGCCCGGAATAAACGCCTTCGCAGCCGGTTGGAGCGCCGACAC
>JAGQSP010000162.1 GCA_020439485.1 Acidimicrobiales bacterium
GAGGCGCGCAACCAAAGGGCCTTCGCCGACTACTACCGGGGTCACCCCTACATCTGGGTGCCAGACGTCATCGACGAGCTTTCGACCCACAACGTGCTGACCACCGAGTTCGTAAACGGCAAGACCTTCGACGAAGCCTTCGAGATGAGTCAACAAGACCGCGACCGCTATGCGGAGATCTTGTATCGCTTCGTCTTTCGCAGCCTCAACCGCCAACTGGCGTTCAACGGCGACCCCCACCCGGGCAACTACCTGCTGGCCGACGACGGACGGCTGGCGTTCCTGGACTTCGGGCTGGTCAAGTATTTCGACCCCGCCGAGGTCGACCAGTTCACCGCCTTGATTCAGGCGATGATCTACGGCGACCATCATCGTTTCCGCCAAGAGGCCGAGCGCGTCCAGGTGCTGCGGCCCGGGGCGCCGTTCTCCGACGACGACGTTTTCGAGTGGTTCAGCAGCTACTACGAACTGATCCTCGAAGACCGCGAGCTGACCATCACACCCGAATATTCGGGTCAGCTTCTGCGCAAGACGTTCGACGCCAAGGCCAACGCCATCTTGAAGCACACCAACGTGCCGCCGACGTTTGCGCTGATCCAGCGCATCAACCTGGGGCTGTTTTCGATCCTGGCGAAGCTGAACGCAACCGCCAACTGGCGTCAGATATCAGAAGAGCTGTGGGCCTGGACCGACGCCGAACCATCGACGCCCATCGGCGAACACGAAGCCACCTGGCTGGCAGCCCACCCCCGGCCCGCCAACTCCGAAGGGCCCAAGGGCTGACCAGCTACCCGGTGGTGATGCCCAGGAACGTTGCCGCCCGCGATGCGGCGACGGGCGACAACGTCCCCGACCGTCACACCTAGTCGACCTTGGCCGTGGCGCTGCCGGTCAACACCGTGACCCCGTTCTGGTTGACGGTGGCAACATCGAAGTCGGCCAGGTTCTGACCATCTTCGTTGCGCACTGCGGTGACCGTCATGGTGGCCGTCAGCGTGTCGCCAGGCCACACCTGGTTGACGAAGCGCACCCCGTAATAGGTCAACATCGCATCGCCAACGGTGTCGGTCAGCAACCTGCCGGTCATGCCCATCGTGAGCATCCCGTGGGCGAACACACCCGGATAACCCGCCACCTCCTTGGTGAACAGATCGTCGGTGTGAAGCGGGTTGTAGTCGCCGGAGGCACCGGCGTATTGCACCAGCCGGGTGCGGGTGAGGTCATCGACGATGACCATGCTGAAGGTCTGCCCGACCTCTAGTTCGTTTGCGTCGAGTGCCATCAGCTGTCGATCACTTTCTCGGTGCGCACACCGACTCCCCTGGCGGTTATGACGAGCTCACCGTTCTGGTCTCGGTATTCGGTGATGGTCTCGGAGAACTTCAGCTTGCCCGCCCGCTTCGACTCCTTCTCCCAGGACTCACCCGGAAACGTGGTGGCCGACAAGACATCGCCTGGCTTGATGTGGCGGTGGTACGTGAAGTGCTGTTCGGCGTGAAGCCCGCCGCCATTGCCGCCGCCGCCACCGCCACCTGAGTCTTGTTGTTTGGTGCGCCCGGACGGAGTCGATCCGCTGCCGAACCACACCTCGCCGACCTTTGGACGAAGCGGATAATCGGGGTCGAATTGTGCGCTCGCCTGGGCAAACGTGGGCGGCGCGATCATGTGGCCGAGGTCCGTAGAGGCCGCGGCCTCAGGGTTTTGATACACGGGGTTGGGGTCGCCGATCGATCTGGCGAACATCATCACGTGGCTTTCCTCGACCGGAAAGCGTTCTGCTGGCATGGGTATCCCTTCTGTCCCTTCCAGGCGCTGACGACACCGCGTCAAGGCCCGGATTTTGGCGGCCGGTGTTCCCCCTGGGCGGCCGTACATGCCATCATCGCACTTGGGAACACTGCGATCCCAAGTCCCGGACCGGGGGAATCGATGACGTTCGACAGGCTGACGCGTGCTCAGAAGCGGGCTATTCGCACCCGCAACTCGATGCTGCGTGCCGCCCAGACACTGTTCGCCGAGCGCGGCTTCGTGAACGTCACCATCGCACACATCACCGACATGGCCGATGTCGCCCTCGGGTCGTTCTACAACCACTTCGACAATCGCGAACACATCATCGAAGCCGTCCTGGCCGACCTTTCGCTGTCACAAGAGCGATTCCACGCCAGCATCACCCGTCGCTTCGAGCCCGGTCCCGAAGCCACAATCGTGTCGCGATACGTATCCACGGCCCAACGCTGCCAGCTAGACCCTCTTTGGGCCGATCTGGCCGAGCAGGCGACCCTGATCAAGCGCTGGCCCATGCCCGCAATGGTCGACGAGGTGCACCACGCGCTGAGTCAACTGCCCGACACTGACTCGATGGCACCAGACGCCGAGCTCAACCCCGAATACACAGCCCGCCTGATAGTGGCCGTGGTGCGAATGTTGTTCGACCGCGAACGCACCAACGACCTCGAAACCGAAACCCGCGTCGGGCTTTCGTCGCTGCTGCGAGCACTCGAGTTCACCGACAAGGCCAACCGCTACTGGGTCGAGGCTGCAACCGCTGTTCCGCTCGACCTCGAAAGCCTCGCAGACAGCCGCTCGCAGGCCTACCCCTGAACTGCGCTTGGCCGGTGGCTGCGATGGATCCACGCCACCGCCGCTACTGCAGAATCACAGGCCATCCGTAGGCTCTGGCTGCGCGTTCCAGACCCGAGTCCGGGCACACGGCCACCGCCGACCCCACGGCCAACAGCAGCGCCAGGTCGGACGACGAATCAGCGTACGCCGTGCCCGAGCGCAGGTCGATATCGCCTACGGCCTCCGCCAGGCGTATCAACTTTCCCGGCCCATAGCAGAACGCGCCTTCGAGTTCGCCTGTGTACCGCCCGTCGACAACCTGGGCCTGGGTGCCGACCGCTCGATGAGCACCGACCTCACGAGCCAGAGCCTCTACGAGCTCCTGCGGGGCAGCCGACAACAGAACCACAAAATCGCCTCGGTCGAGGTGTTTGTCCAGCATCGCGCGCACCGAAGGCCTGGTCCGAGCCTCGAGGTCGGCGGCGACCTCCTCTGCCAGACGCCTCAGGTCGCGCGTTTCGAGCCCTGCAACGGTGCTGAGAGCCCTGCGGCGAACCCGCTCGACCATCTGGTCGTTACTGCCGAACCGCCTGAAGAACAGCTCTCGGGCCGCGGCGCCGACCAAAGCCGACGGCTTCAGAATCTTGGCTCTCACCATCACTCGGGCAAGTGCAGCGGCACTCGAACCGCACAACAACGTGCGATCGACATCAAAGATCGCGACCTGACCATCGCCAGAGGCATCGAAACGATCGCCCAGGGACAACTCGGCCCGGCTGAGATCACGGCTGTAATCGGCGGTCATACCCGGGTCAACGCCCACCGCTACCAAGCCTTACAGCCCCCGAACCAATCGCCAGCAGGCTAGCTCTTGGCTATACCCACGAACCAATCGCCAGCAAGCTAGCT
>JAGQSP010000018.1:0-885 GCA_020439485.1 Acidimicrobiales bacterium
GCTGGTTCGAGATCGAACCGTGCTACGTGTTTCACTCGGTCAACGCGTACGACGATGCCGATGGCTCGGTGGTCGTCGATGTAGCCCGCTATCCCGAGTTGTGGCGACGCGACTCGGCGCGCTTCGCCAACGACGCTTCACTGTGGCGCTGGCGCCTGGGACCGGGCGGAGCGGTCACAGAAGAACAGTTCGACGACCGCCCGCTCGAGTTCCCGCGCATCGACGACGCGTTGACCGGAGCCCAACATCGCTTCTCGTATTCGGTTGCCAGCTTCGGCGACGACAACGACATCTTGAAGGCCGATCATCAGACCGGTTCGGTGAGCGTGCACTCGTTCGGGGCCGATCGCATACCGGGCGAGCCCGTGTTTGTTGCGTCGCCAGACGCGCTGTCCGAAGACGATGGCTGGCTGCTGGCTTACGTGTACGACAAGGTTCGCGACAGCAGCGACCTGGTGGTGCTCGACGCACGCGACATGTCGGCCGAACCGGTGGCGGTGGTGGCCCTTCCCCAGAGGGTGCCGTTCGGTTTCCACGGCTCGTGGGTGCCAGACCAGGACTGACACAAGTCAGGACCGGCGCAAGTCAGGACCGGGGCAACTCAGGCGGCCAGCTCTGGTCTGCGCGAGCGCAGCCACCTCGACACCAACAAGCCCGCCGCGGTGAGCCCTATCGACAGGGCCAGCAGAGGCGCGTCGATGCTCGGCTGCCCGTCGGTCAGCGACTCGATCGAAGAGCCGAACGAGACGAAGGCGATCGTTCCTGCGATGGTTCCCAGGAACGAGGCCGCCATGAACGCTTTGAAGTCGAGCCCCAGCACGCCGGCGGCGACAGCCACGGCGTCGAACGGTGCGGCCACCAGGCGCAGCACCAGGGTGGTCTCGA
>JAGQSP010000018.1:937-1927 GCA_020439485.1 Acidimicrobiales bacterium
TGCCAGCCAGCAGTCGCGACGCCTGAAAGGTCACCGCGGTCGACAGGTTTGCGCCGATCGCCGTGTAGGCCACCCCGTAAACAGGCCCAAAGACGATGCCTCCCAAGATCGTCAACACCGACGCAGGGAACAGCACCAGCGGCCGAACCGCATAGATGGCGACGTACAGCAACGGTCCCCACCAGCCCGATGCCAGCAGGTCGCGCAACGAGTCGGCGGCCTCGGCAGGGCCGATGCCGCGGCTGCGCGAGATTGCAAGCCACGCCACCACAGCGGCGACCCAAAGCGCGGCCAGCACCAGCCGCGGCCACCGCCTGGTCTCGTCGCTGGGACTCATGCATCAGTGAACTCGCCGGCTCGGTCTCTAATTCCGTTTGGGCTGGAGCCATATGGGTATTACCCCCTCCATGAACCGAGCCCCCTCGACATCTGCTCCATCGACCGTCGGGTTGCGAAAGCTCAACCTGGTCTTCGGTTTGGTTCACCTGTTGTCCGGTACTGCGATGGTGGTGCTGGGTAACGACTTCGGTCTGTGGGTGACATCGACGTTTCTCGACGGCGTGCCCGGCGGCAGGGTCGATCCCGGCCGGCTCACCAACCAGTTCGAGGTGCCCCTCGCGTGGGGCACTGCCGCCTTCATGTTCTTGTCGGCGTTCTTTCATCTGCTGATTGCGTCGCCCATCGCCTTCGGCGCGTACCGCAACGAGATCACCAACCGACGCAACCGTTTTCGATGGGTCGAGTACTCGCTGTCGGCGAGCCTGATGATCGTGCTGATCGCGCTGCTGGTGGGCATCAGCGACATCGCTGCACTGGTGGCAATAGCAGGGGTCAACGCGGCGATGATCCTGTTCGGCTGGTTGATGGAGACCTCCAACGACCTCGAGGGCGCCGAGGTCAACTGGAGCCCGTTCTGGTTCGGATGTGTCGCCGGCGCCGTGCCCTGGGTGGCTGTGGGCATATATCTGTTCGGTCCGGGTGAAGGGGCCC
>JAGQSP010000019.1:0-525 GCA_020439485.1 Acidimicrobiales bacterium
CGATCGCCGCGGCTTCGATGGCCCTCGCCGTCTCGGCGCGCCCCAAGTCCGCGACGCTCGTAATGACCGAGCCATCGGCGGGGTTGACGACGTCGAAGCGGCTGCCATCGTCGGCGGCCGACCATTGGCCATCGATGAACGCTTCGGATCGAACCAGATCTAGTGCTGCCATGACTGACTCCTGTGGGCCCTCGCGGCACCGCCCGAGGCCACAGTAGCCACAGCAGCACACATCTCAGGAGGCGATCACCTCGAGCAGTGATTTCGCCACACGATCCGGACGCTCCTCGTGCGAGAACAGTCCCGCCCCCTCGATGACGTCGAGAGTTGCGTTGCTGAACGTGCCGACCATGGCCTGAGCGTGACGCAGCGGGAAGAACGGATCCTTGTCGCCCCACACCATCTTCACGGGCACGTTTATGCGGCCGTGAACATCGGCCAGTTCCTTGACGTGGCGCATCTCGAACGAGTCGAGGAGCTTCATGGCAGCAGCAAGCCGGGCCGGCTCCTCGTGCAACGGCCGCA
>JAGQSP010000019.1:656-2387 GCA_020439485.1 Acidimicrobiales bacterium
ATGAACGAACGAAATCGAAAGCTGATGGCGCCGCTGGTCTCGGTATTGATCAGCGCCATCGCTCGCACACGGCTGTCGCCGGCGAGTGCGTGGCGGGCCATGAGACCCCCACTGTCGTGTCCGACCACGGCGATCTCGTCGACGCCCAACGCGTCGACCACGCGGCGAATGCTCTGGAAGTGCTGCTCGACGGTGATGACGGTGTCGGGGCCGAACTCGCTCGATCCCGCCCCTGGCAGGTCGATGAGGTGGCATGTCACATGCTCGACGAGGTGGGGCAAGAGCGTGCGAAACGTCGCTCCGCTGACCGGCCACCCGTGCACGAACAAGACATCTGGGCCCGTTCCAACCTTGCGATGGGCCACCCGCCCCTCACCCACATCGATCATCTGATGGGGCGCACCCCTGAACAACTCGGAGGCCTCAGCGGCGTTCATCTGGGTCATGTCGAAGTACCTCCGAGTCAGTTTGTAGTAAGCACTACGAACCCTAATCGTAGTGGCCACTACAATCAACACCCGATGGGCTACAAGCACACGGAGGAAGAGATCCTCCAAGGCGCGCTGGCCACCGCTTTCGAATCGGGGCTGAGCCAGCTGACATTCGCACGGGTGGCGAAGACGCTGGGCACCAGCGATCGGGTAGTCGTGTACTACTTCCCATCCAAGGACGAGTTGGTGTCGGCGGTGCTGATGGCCGTGGGCCTCGAACTGCAGGTGACTCTGGGACAGGCGTTCACCGAGCCATCGACGAACCACCACGAATTGGCGTCCAAGGCGTGGCCCGTGCTTTCTCAGCCCGAAGCCGATGCCGTGTTCGCACTGTTCTTCGAAGCCACCGGTCTGGCCGCCGCCGGCCGCGAGCCCTATGCATCTCTGGTACCCCAGCTGATCGAAGCGTGGATCTCGTGGGCAGCCGAGTTCATCCAGTCGGCGCCAGATCCGCGGGGCGAGGCGGCCGCGGCCATTGCGATGATCGACGGCCTGTTACTGCTGAGGCAAACGGCGGGTCCCGAAGAGGCCGACCGGGCTGCCTCGCGCCTCGGTCTTTAGAAGCCGGCTAGCCCTTCGACTTGTGCCTCGCACTCTGCAGCTTGCCGCGCAGGCGCCTGGCAACTCGCTTCAGCACCCGTGGCTTGGTCTCCTGGTCGTCGACGATCAGCTTCGACACCGCATCGACGGCGTCCGACGTCATCTCGATGGCCACCACGTCGCCCCTGGCTGCACGCTCCTGGTCGGCAGCGGGCACCCGCGCCTCGGCTTCCTCCAGCGCGGCAAGCGCCTCGTCAAGCGCGTCCTCGTCGGCTTCGCCCGGGCGGTCTTCGATCAGCTCGATGACCTCTTGGGCCACCGGCAGATCAAGCACCACCTTCGTGACGTCGTCGCGACCCTTGCGGCCGCGCTGCTTGCGCCGCGGGCGACGCTTGGTGTTGTTCTTGCTCATCTCGTGTTCGGTGGTCGATGCCACCTGATCTCCTTTCGTGGTGCGGGCGCGGTGGTTGAGCGGCGCAGTTCATGCGGCGAGTGTGTTGGCGAAGATCTGCCACGCCAGAACACTCTTGGCCGTGATGCTCAGCCACACGTAGGCCTTCTCTCCGAACTCGTAGCGCTTCCAAGGCCCGATCCGCGCGTACTGCAGGGCCTGGTTGAGAGCGAAGACATTGAAGAAGACGAAGATCGAGAAGAAGATCGCGTATACGAAGGTCGGGGCCCCTTCACCCGGACCGAACAG
>JAGQSP010000163.1 GCA_020439485.1 Acidimicrobiales bacterium
GCAAGGAACGACTGTGGCATCAAGCGCCCAGACGTAGATGACTCGCTGCCGAACGTGAACGATCGGCCGGCGACGGCGCTGAGGCCAGAGACGTCGTCGAAGGGCGTGATGCCCGTATCGGCGCCGGCGATGAACACCGAGGTGAAGCGTTCGTCGATGTCGCGCTGGGCCACGGCGACCGCTCCGTCTACCTCCAACCGGGCTTGGACACCGGTGAGGCCGCCGAACCAGACGGCGTCCAGATCGCCGACGCGAAAGCCGGCGACTGCACCGGCGTAGTCGGTGACCGGAACGTACTCCACATCGACGCCGAGTTCAGCGGCCAGATAGTCGGAAAGGAGTCCGTAGGTGCGTTGGAGCCTCTCGGGCTCCTGATCGGGAATGGCCCCGATCGTCAGGGTCTCCTCGGATGCGGCGCCGTTGCCGTCGCCAGATGAGTCCGGGGAGTCGTCTCCGTCGCCGCACCCGGCGAGGAAGAACAAGGTCGCAGCTATTGCTGCCAGCAATGCCCGCCAACTGACGGACTTCGATGCGGGGCTCATGCCCGAATTGGGGTTGTAGGTGTCATAGGGCCCAAAACCTAGGCCGTGTTTGGTCGGTCTGCGCGATCGTTGCCGCGACTTTTTCAGACCGCGACTGCCCCGTCGACCACCTCTGGCACGTCCATGCCACTTGGGAAGCGCGCCGCACCCAACCAGGGCACCTCGAGCCAACGCACCGACGGTTCGACCGCGGCCCATGCCATGTTGGCCAGCAGCGAAGGTCCGAGCGAGAAGTTGTGAGGCGCGATGGCGACAGCGGAGTCGTCGGCCAGCGCCGAGATGGGCCCGGTCGCGCTGAGCCCACCACACTTGACCAGGTCGGGCTGCAACACATCGACGGCCGCGGCGGCGAGAAGCCGCTCGAAACCCGACGGGCCAAACTCGTTCTCGCCCGCTGCCAGCAGCGTTCCGCTGTCGTTGGCGACCTTTCGCAGCAGCGCCAACGAACGGTGATCGGTGTAGGGGTACACCGGTTCTTCGATCCACACCAGCCCGGCACGGCCAAGGCGGGGGATGGCCTGTGCTGCTTCGTCGAAGCTCCAGCGGCCGCTGACGTCGAGCATCATTGCGATGTCGGGGTCGAGTGTGCGGCGCACCTCCAGGATCAGCTCGACATCGGCCTCGTGCAGCTTGACCGCCCGGAAGCCGTGCTCGATGGCACCCGAAGCGGTGTCGACTACAGCCTCGGCATCGCCCAACCAGCTGAGGCTGGCGTAGGCCCTGACCGAGTGCTGAAACCGTTTGCCCAGCAGATCGGCGGTGTCTGAGTTGTTCCTGTGGGCCAAGAGATTCCACAAGGCGACGTCGACGCCACTGATGGCGATCGAAGTCACTCCCTCTGGGCCATATTGGGCGACGGCGCGCTGCATCTGGTCGTACACCGCCGCGATGTCTGACACACGGTCGATGCGTAGGCCTTCACAAACCGGCGCCAGGATCGTGTCGATGAACACCGCGATGGCCCTGACCGGGGTCCCGGGTGGTGCCGTGGGCTGGTAGGTGCCCCACCATGTCTCGCCTGTGCCAACCGCACCGGCGGTGTCGCGAACATGTACCAGCAGTTGCGGGTTGGCGGCGTCGGGCAGTAGCTGGGTCTGTACCGACTCGATGGTCAGGCCGGAGATGGTGCCATCTCCTTTGACAGGGTGACCTTGCGGCAGCGATCGAACTCGGTCGACTCGACCAGCGACAGCGATGTCAGGCCCGGAAGCTGGGGCTCGAGCAGGTTCCACAGCTGGCGCACGACTTCCTCGACCGTCGGCTCGTTCGACCAGACCAGAGGCTGGAATCCCTTCCACTCGCCGACGTCTTCGTGGGTGAGGTAATGGCCGGTCCAGGGGGCGACGGTGTCGGTGAGGATGCGCTCGAGATCGTCTGCCGGGAAGATCTTGGACGAGTGCTCGGGTCCCTGGATGGTCGCTTCGACGGTCCACGCGTGGGTGTGGATCAGTCCGTCGACCCTATGACCCCATCGGGCATGGATTGCCGCCGTGATGGTCAGGATCATCGTGCACCTCCTGTGTGTGCCCCGGCAGAGGGGCAGCTCATTTGACTCTCGTCGGCAGTACCTCCAGGTCAGTCCGACGTCGCGATGGTAGAACCACCACGACCCGGGTCGTCAAACCCGAGGCTCTCGGCCGCGGCCTTGATGCCGGCATTCTCCTTGGCCAACGACCTCGCGATCAGTGGTCTGAGCGCTCTGCCCGCGAGCTTGGCCATGCGTCCGTGCAGCTCGACCGTCAGCCGGTTGGTGGTCGTGGGGCCGCCTTCGATGTCGTGGATACCCACCGTGCGCATGCCCAGAGACCTGGTCTCCCACACAAACCGGCGCGGTCGATCCATATGGGTCACCGTCCACACCGCCGATCGCTGCCCGGGCTGCTTGAGCCGGACGCGCGACCCCGGGGCCAGCGGTCCGCCGTCGAGCCGAACGGCATATGTGATCGTGGGCGTGTGCTCGGGAAGCGCCTCTATGTCGACGGTCGCCTCCCAGACGGCCTCGGTTGACGCGTCGATTGTTGTCTCGTGCTGTATCGACAGCATGTGGGCCTCTCGTGTCTCGAAGTGTGTACCAAGTGGTACAGATCGGAACTCAATGTACCATCTGGTTCATGGCGGCGTCGGCACGCGAACAACTACTCGATCGCTTGATAGACGAGACCGCGGCCAACGGCTTGGCCGACCGCAGCCTGCGCGACCTGGCCGAGTCGGCGGGTTCCAGCCATCGGATGGTGCTGTACCACTTCGGTTCGCGGGAGGGTCTGGTGGCCGCGATCGTGCAGCGCGTCGAGGCCGACCAGATGGCTCTTCTCGAGCAGTTGGCAGCAGCTACCGACGATCCGGGAGAGTTGGTGTTGGGGCTTTGGGCCGCGGTCAGCGCGCCCGAGATGATGCCGTTTGTACGGCTCTTCTTCGAGTGTGTGGCAGCCACCGGCGGACGCGGCCTGACCGATCCGTGGCTGGAGCTGGCCGGGCGCCTTGCCGTCTCGCTGGGCATCGGTACCGACAGCGACGAGCTGAGGCTGGGAGTTGCGGTTACGCGAGGGCTGCTGATCGACGTTCTGGCGAGTGGCGACGCGACGGGCGCGACACGCTCGCTGGAGCGGTTCGTGGCGATGTGGGAGAGCGCAAGGGCGGCTCAGTGAAGCTCGGGCGACTCGTCCTCGGCAGGTGCCAGGTCGTCGCGGCACAGATGTGAGTTGTCGTACGTGCGATGAACGGCACGGAACAACAGGTGAACCCCAACCGGCATGGTCAGAACCATCGCCGCGGCGGCGATCACCAGATATGCGGCACCATCCCAGCCCAGCTCGAACGAAGCCCCCGCGGCAACGATCAGGAACGCGACCGGGCTGGCCTTACCCGCCGAATGGAACCTCGCATACGGCGTCGAGAAGCGAAGAACGCCAATTCCGGCCAGCAGCGCCACAGCGGCTCCGGCCACCATCAAGATCTGGGCGAACACGGTCATGGCTGCTCCACGGGAAGGGCTTCGTGCTCGAGGAAGCGACTGGCGGCAACCGTGGCGGTGAAGCCCACGATGGCCAGAACCACCAACAAGATCAGGTTCGAGGTGTCGGAGCGCTTGGCCGCGTCGACGGTCACCGCACCCATCAGCGACATCAAAGTCACATCCAATGCGATGATCCTGTCGCCCAGCGTCGGGCCGACCAGCAGGCGGTAGGTCCCACAAAGCCCCGCAAGGGCAAAAGCGGCAATGGCGATCGTGTACATCATCGGTCAGCGCCTCCAACCGTCGATCCGACCGGCGGCACCGGAAGGGCCTCACACGCCAGATCGGCCAGGAGCTTCGCATGCGCCACCGTGTCGTCGATGCGATCCGCGTGGAGCAGATGCAAGTACAGGCGACCCGTGTCGGGGTCGGCATCGACCACAGCGGTGCCCGGCGTCAAGGTGATCGCAACCACCAGAAACAGCAGATGTTGGCGGCTGGGAGACTCCACATCGACGGCGACAATCGCCTCCTCTGTGTGGTCGGTGGGCGTCAGGATCTCTCTTGCCACGTTGAACGTCGACAGCAACAGGTCCACCAACACCAGCCAGATCAGGCGAACCAGCGGAACGATACGCACCCCACCTCGCCCCGACGTGCCGACCCCAGAGGCGATGACCAACGTCGATACGGCCAGGCCCGACAACAGGTTCGCCACCGACAACGACTGCCACAAGCCGCACCAGGCGACGGTCATCACGGCAATTGTCACTCCGCGACGGAAGGTGAAAAAGCCCATCACCGCGCCTCCTCGGCTGTGTCGATGGCCGATCCGCGCAGCTCCTCGGCTGCGGTCCGGGAAAGGCTGTGGAGCCCGCCGGCAAACATCGAAATGAACAGGGTTCCAGCCACCGCCAGCCCCGTAGCAGCGAACATGATTCGCCGATTGGTGTCAGACACCGGCACAGGGTTGGTCTTGGCGTCGGAGTCGACCCCCCAGAACACCCCCAGCCAGATCTTCGTCATCGACAGCAACGTCAATGCACCACCCACCAGCGCAGCCACCACGATCGCAACCGATGCTTCGTCGACCGCGGCGCCGATGACGGCGAACTTGGCGACGAAGCCCGAGAACGGAGGCAGCCCAGCAAGGCTCATAGCGGGCACGGCGAACATCACAGCGATCAACGGTTTGCGCCGGGCCAGCCCGCCCGAAAGGTCGAGCGACCCGGTGCCCTCGTGGTTCTCGATCAGGCCGCCGACCAGGAACAACACGGTCTTGACCGGCATGTGGTGGATCAGGAACAGGATCGCCCCGGTCAGACCGGCCACCGAGAACAGGGCCAGGCCCATCAGCATGTAACCGATCTGGCTGATCACATGGAACGACAGGATCCGCTTGACATCGCTTTGTGCCAAGGCCCCGAAAGCGCCGACGATCATGGTGATTCCTGCGACCACGAGCATCACCGGCCCGAGGTCGTCCATGCCCGTGAGCGAGTGGAACCGGATCAGCGAGTAGATGCCGATCTTGGTGAGCAGCCCAGCGAACACCGCCGTGATGGTGGTGGGTGCCGTCGGGTACGAATCGGGCAACCACGAGAACAGAGGGAACACGGCGGCCTTGGTTCCGAACACCACGAAGAACCAGGCGCCGATACCCAGGCGGGCGCCGTCGTCGAGCATCGGCACCCGCTCGGCCAGCAGCGCCATGTTGACCGTGCCTGTCGAGGCATACACATAGGCCAGGCCCAACAAGAACAGCGTCGAGGCCAGCAGGTTCATCGCCACATACGACATACCCGACCGGATCTGGTCTCGTTGCCCCTGGTGGGTCAGCAGCACATAGCTCGAAACCAGAATCAGCTCGAAGGCGACGAACAACGTGAACAGGTCGCCGGTCAGAATCGACAACGACACGCCGGTGGTCAACACGCCCAGCAGCGGGCCCGACAGCTCGGGGTTGGCGCCCCAGGCCGTGCGACGCTGGCCGATAGCGAACAGCTCGACAACGAAGATGATCGTCAGAGCGACGGGCAGCACCAGGACGGCGAACGTGTCGGCCACCAGCTCGATGCCGAGCTCGGGCGACCATCCACCCACTCGCAGACGATACGACCCCTCGTCGGAGACTCGCACCAGCATGGCGATCGAGGCCGCCGCGGCGGCGAACAGACCCAGGGTCGTGATGACGTCGCGCCAATGTGGACTCTTGCGAAGGGCCAACGAGCCCGCGGCACTGGCCAGCGGGGCCAGGATGGCCGTGGCGATCAACCAGCTCATCGCGTGTCGCCTCCGGTGGCTGCGCTGCGGGGCTCGGCCTCGCCGCGGGCGATGCGCCTGTCTTCGACATCATCTTCGACCAGGTCGTCGCCGGTCAGGACGTTCTGACGCCGCGCCAGCGCCAACAGGAACAGCGTCAGGCCGAAGCTGATCACGATGGCGGTCAGGGCCAGGGCCTGGGGGAGGGGGTTGGCCGATTCGGCCGCCGGTGTGGCGTCGGCCAGCGGGGCACCGCCAGCGGGGCCGCCGGCGGTCAGCAGCGACAGGACTGCGGCATGCCCCAGCAGCGAGAAGCCGAGCACGATGCGGCTGAGCGAGCGGGCGGTGATGAGGTAGATGCCAACACCGGTAAGGCCGCCAATGGCGAGAATCAACGAGGCGCTCATCGGTCGGACCGCCTGCGGTTCTCGTTCAGTTCGGTGGCGCCCATGCCCTCCAGCACGGCCACGACCAGGCCGACCACGATCGCCAGCACGCCAACATCGAATATCAGCGCCGAGCCCGTCTTGGCCTTGCCCAACAGCGGCAGCTCTCTGGACACGATGGCCTGGTCGAGCAGCGGATCTCCCCACAGCATTGGTGCAACGGCCACGGCCACCACGGTGACGATGCCGACGATCAACAGGCGAAAAGCATCGGTGGGTCGCTGCAGGCCGGCGATCGTTCGCAGCGCCACGACGGCGCCAACCACGAGCCCGGCCGAAAAGCCTCCACCTGGGCGGTTGTGCCCTGCGAACAGCAGATAAGTGGACACGACAAGGGCGAACGGGGTCGCGGCCCGAATGCCCAGGGTGGCCAGGGGTGAGTGGACCGCGATCATGTGGCCCTACCTCCATGGTCGTGTTCGGGGCGCGATCCGCCCAACCTCGACAGGGCGAGGATGCCGATGGCCACGGTCGCCAGCACCACGACCTCTCCCAGGGTGTCGAGGGCGCGCATGTCGGTGAGGATGACGTTCACGACGTTGTTGCCGCCGCCCTCGGCGACCGCTTGGTCGGTCAAGGCCTCGATCGGGGCGGTGCCTGTGGGCTTTGATCCGGCCGAGGCGAGCGCCACCATCACCGCCACGGCGAAGGTGGAGGCCACCGCTATTCGAACGCCGCGCCAGGCCAGGCCCGCGGGCGGAAAGCGACGAGCCAGGTGGCCGAGGCCCACCACGAACCCGACGACCACCACTGTCTCGACCAGCAGCTGGGTCAAGAACAGGTCTGGGGCGCCGTGAACCACGAACAGGCCGCTGACGCCTATTCCCACGGCGCCAAGGGTGAGGGCGGCCCCAAGCCTCGAGTCGACGAACGCTCCGCCAACGGCAGCGCCGATGACGGCCAAGGCGATGAAGCCCTGGATGGGCGTGTCCCACACGACCAGGTGCTGGGTGTCGAAATCGGTGGCGAACGGCACCGCGGCAAGCGCAGCGCACGCAGTCATGGTGATGATGTAAACGGGCAACGAGCCGTGCTGGACCCGCGCTGTGACGAAACGAGCAACCTTCAGCACCGAGTCGAACAGCATGTCGGCGGTGGCGGCACCCAGTGGCCTTGGCGCCGTGACACTGCGGCGCGACAGCGCCGCGCCCAGAGCAGAACCCACCGCCAGAATCGCCAACGATATGACCAGGCCAGTGGTCAGCCCGGGCCAGCGGATCAGGTGATACTTCGATGACCCGTCGTCGAGCAGTGTCGCAGCGTCCCTAACCAGGGCGTCGGGAACGCTCACCACCACAAAGCCCGCCAAACCGGCCGCGCCAAGGGTGACCGCAGGAATCGTCATGGTCCACCTGCGGGGCTTCACGGCGGTGTCGGCGTCGCCGCCGAAGGTACCTATCAGGAAGCGCAGCGTGTAGGCAACGGTCAGAACCGAACCGACGAACACGATGGCGCCGACGATCACCGCCCGGGTGCCTTCCATGACCAACACGGCTTCGACGGCGGCTTCCTTGGCCATGAATCCGAGCAGAGGCGGAGCTCCCGCCATCGACATGGCGGCCACCACCGCCACTGCGAAGGCGATTGGCATCTTGCGCCACAGCCCGCCGAGCTCGGAGATCTCGCGCGTGCCGGCGCGGATGTCGACCTCGCCGACCACCAGGAACAGCGCAGCCTTGAACAGAGCATGGGCCGTGACCACGGCAAGTGCGGCAAAGGTCGCCTTGGCTGTGCCGGCCGACAACAGAGCGATCATGAATCCCAGCTGCGAAACGGTGCCCCAGGCCAGTATCAGCTTTGCGTCGGTCTGGCGCAGGGCGCCGATGGCACCCCACATCATCGAGATACCGCCGAACACCAGGCCCAGGTCGTCCCATACCCGGACCGCGCTGAAGATGGGCCCGGCCAACGCGACCAGCAAGACACCGGCTTTGACCATGGTCGCCGAATGCAGGTAGGCGCTGACCGGTGTGGGGGCGGCCATGGCCCCGGGCAGCCACACGTGGAACGGGAACTGTGCCGACTTCGTGGCGGCGGCCACCATGACCAGAACCGCCGCTGTGGCACCGGCCGCGCCCGACACGGTTCCCATCTCGGACAGCACCGAAGTGCCGGTCTCGCGAGCGACTATCAGCAAGCCTGCCAGCAGGGACAGGCCGCCGGCGCCAGTGATCAGCAGCGCGCGTCTGGCGGCAGCCAGCACGTCTGAGTAGGTGTCCTTGTGGCCCACCAGCAGGAAGGAGGTGACCGAGGTGAACTCCCAGAAGATGAACAGAGTCCAGATCGAGTCAGCCAGGACGAGGCCGAGCATCGAAGCCGAGAAAGCGAGCAACGAGGCCGGGAAACGGCCGTTGCGTTCGGTGGCACCGAAGTAGCCGGTGGCGTACACGAACACCAGGGCTCCGATGCCCGAAACCAGAAGTGCCATCAGCGAAGCCAAGGGGCCGGTGGCGAATCTGAAGGTGAGGTCGAGGCCCTCGACCCACGTGATCTCCGACGTCGTTACCTCGCCGTCGCCTGCCAACTGCATGCCGGCCCAAACGGCCGTGATAGCGGGCGCGATCGAGGCGGCTACGAGTCCAGTTCTCAATGAGCGAGTGCCTGCCAGGCCGGCGATGACGACGCCGACCAGGTGCAGGCCTAGTAGCCAGAGGATCACGGTTGGGATTGTATAGATCTACTCAAACAGGTCAACAGAAAAGCGCGTAAAAAAATGTGTGTGTTATGAAAGATGTGTTTCACGAAACTGTCGGCTGATCTGTGCGTCGGCTTATTGTCTTGGCATGAGATGGCAGAACTGGTCGACCAGCGAGTCGTGTAAGCCCGAGTCGATCCACTTCGCGAGAACGCTCGAGGATGCTCAGGCCGTGGTGGCCCACAGCGCGACGGCCGGGCGCACCGTCCGTGTGGCGGGATCTGGGCACAGCCACTACCGGTTGGTGCCAAACGACGGCGTGATCCTGGACATGTCTGGCATTACGGGCCTCATATCGGTCGACACCGCCAACTCGACCGCTCGGATTCATGGCGGTACGACGATCTTCGCGCTGGGGCGCCAACTCCTCGAGCATGGTCTGGCGCTGTACAACCAGGGTGACATCGATCGCCAGGCGATTGCTGGGGTTGTCGCAACCGGTACCCACGGCACCGGACGCGGCCTGGGCAACTTCTCGGCGGCCGTTCGCTCCATGAAGGTCATAGACCCAAGCGGAGAGCTGGTCGAGCTGTCACCGAACTCGAACCTCGACACCTTCCAAGCCGCTCGCCTGAACCTGGGCGCATTCGGTGTGGTCGCAGAGGTCGAGTTGGCCGTCCGCAGCGCCTATCGCCTGTCCGACCATGTGGTCATGCGCGACTATGCCGATGCGCGGGCGTCGATAGGGCCTGCTCTCGAGCAGCACAGGCACGCCGAGTTCTTCTGGTACCCCCAGAGCGACGAGGCGATGTTCAAGACCATCGACGAGACCGACCAGGAGCCTGTGTACCCGGTGGCAGACGAGGGCAGCCGAACGGCCTGGAGCTTCGAAGTGCTGCCGAGCCACCGCCCGCACCTGCACACAGAGATGGAGGTTGCAGTGCCCGTTGCCGAGTCGCTCGACTGTCTCGACGAGATCCGCTCGATGGTCAGGTCACAGTTCCCCGAACTGATGTGGCCCATCGAATACCGCACTGTCGCCGCCGACGATGTGTGGCTGTCGCAGGCCTACGAGCGCGAGGTCGCGACGATCTCGCTTCATCAGGGCATCGGCCAGCCCGCCGAACCGGTGTTTGGCGCAGCGGGTGAGATATTCGCTCGTTATGGCGGCCGTCCACACTGGGGCAAGGTGCACTATCTCGACGGCGAAGGGCTGGCTCGGGTTCACCCGCGCTGGAACGACTGGTGGCAAAGGCGCGACGCGTTCGACCCCGACGGCGTGTTCTTGAACGACCGCATGCGGTCGTGGCGTACCTAGGCGGTCTGGTCAGCCGCCGTACTCGTGCTCGGGTGCGGGGTACACACCAGACTCGACCTCTTCGCGGAAGTTGATCGCAGCCTGCAGCAGGGTGTCGCCGATGCTGGCGTACTGCTTGACGAAGCGGGGGATTCGGCCGCGGTTGAAGCCGGCCCAGTCGCTCCAGACCAGCAGCTGGCCGTCGCATTCGGGGCCTGCGCCAACCGAGATCGTGGGGATCTCGAGCTCGGCGGTGACGCGTCCTGCGATCTCGGACGGCACCATCTCCATCACGACTGCGAAGGCGCCGGCATCTTCGACTGCGTGGGCGTCTTTCAGCAGGGCTTCCTCGCCCTCGTCGCCGCGCCCCTGGATGATGTGGCCACCCAGTCCGTGTTCGCTCTGCGGCGTGAAGCCGATGTGGGCCATGACGGGAATTCCGGCTCGCACGATTCGTTTGATCTGTTTGTAGCTGCGGACGCCGCCTTCGAGCTTGACCGCGTGGCAGCCGGTCTCCTTCATGAAGCG
>JAGQSP010000164.1 GCA_020439485.1 Acidimicrobiales bacterium
GGCACCTTGTTCAGGACATAGCTGAAGTCTTCGGCGCCCATGACCGGTCGGGGCATTTCGCCATAGTGACCCTCACCCAGCAGGGCCGTGGACACCCGGCCCACCAGGCCCGCCTGCTCTGGGTCGTTGATGGTGACCGGGTAGCCGGGGGTGACGTGGGTCTCGCAGGTGCAGCCGTGGGCCGCTGCGGTGCCCTGGGCGACTCGATCGATGTTGGCCTTGAGCGTGGCCCTGGTGTGCTCGTCGTGGGCGCGGATGGTGCCTTCCATGTACGCCGACGGCGGGATGACGTTGTTGGTGGTTCCGGCTTGGATGTGGGCAACGGTGACCAGGCCAGACAGCGTCGCATCGATCGAACGCCCCACCATGGTGTGCAGCCCGGTGACGGTCGCTGCGGCGGCCGGTATCGGGTCGACGGCGTAGTTGGGCATGGACGCGTGGCCACCCTTGCCGTGGATGGTCACCTCGAACTTGTCGGCGCTGGCCATCAGGGCACCGCCGCGCGTGGCGACATAGCCCGCAGGGGCGCTGGTGAACACATGGATGGCGAAGGCCCGGTCGACCCCGTCGAGCACGCCCTCACGAATCATGTACTCGGCCCCGCCGAAGCCCTCCTCGCCGGGCTGGAACATGAAGCGGATACGACCGGTGAGCTCGCCCTTGTTCGACGAAAGCAACTTGGCCGCGCTGACCAGCATCGATACGTGGGCGTCGTGACCACACGCGTGCATTCGACCGTCGTACTTCGACTTGAACGAGCTGGGGTGATCTTCCTGCATGGGCAGGGCGTCCATGTCGCCGCGCAACAGCACGGTCGGGCCGCTGCGGCCCGTGTCGAGATCGGCAACCACCGAAGTGGTCGATTCGCCGAGCTTGATGTCGAGGCCCAGTCCGGTGAGGGCATCGGTGATCTTCTTTTGAGTCATCGGCAGGTCCAGGCCCAGCTCGGGCTCGGCGTGGATGGCGCGCCGCAACTCGATGGTGTCTGCGTCGAGGCTGGCGGCGGCACTGCGGAGGTCTGGACCGATGGCTTCAATGCTCGTCATATGCAAACTCTGCCAGCTACCCCTCGCGGTGTCGAATACGGTTGCGTCGATGGCTCCGAAGTACGCAGTGGTAGGTAGCGGACTGATCGGCTCGGCCGCGGCGCGCCACCTGGCCGAGGCCGGGAACGACGTCACCCTCATAGGCGTGCCCGAAGAACGTTCGGCCGAGCTGAACACCTTCGCCAGCCACCACGACGAGGGTCGGGTGACGCGCATAGTCGATCCCGACCCGGTGTGGTCGATCGCCGCCAGACGCTCGATAGAGCGCTACGGCGACATCGAGGCTCGATCGGGGATCAACTTCCATGACCGTGCGGGGCTGGTGTACAGCTCGGCACGGGTCGAGCTGGCCGCCGAAATAGGCGCGGCCAACGGAGCACAGGTGGTCCTGCGTGACGCAGCCTGGATAGCCGAGCGGTACGGCATTGCGTTGGCCGCCGATACACAAGCTCCGGTTGCGGTCGAGGCCGGTGCGGCGGGTGCGATCAATCCGCGTCGGATGGTGGCAGCTCAGCGGGCGCTTGCCGCGGCTGGCGGCGCCGCGCTGGTCGACGACCGCGTGACCGCTGTGGACGAGCACGCCGGCGGCGTCACGGTGGTCACCACCAGCTCGGCACGCTTCGAGTTCGACAGCGTCGTTCTGGCGACCGGGCCATATGGCGCCGCGGCCGCTGGGGTCGATCTGCTGCTCGAACGGCGCCTCCGCACAGTTGCCCTGGCCCGGCCTGTCCAGCCCGAGTCGCTGGTGTTGCCCTCGCTGATCGCCGACGACGTCGGGCGTGAAGACATTGACGGGGTGTACTGGACGCCTCCGTCGGTGTTTGCCGACGGAAACATTTGGTTGAAGATCGGTGGCGACGCGCTCGATGTGCAGATCGCTTCGGGCGGCGACGACATTGGTGCCTGGTTCGCCGCTGGTGGTCACCAGGCCGAGGCCGACATGCTGGCCGAGGTGCTGCAGGCCAGCCTGCCCGCTGTCGAGTTCGCCGAGTGGGCGCACAAGCCTTGCGTCGTGACCTACACCGCCCATGGTCGGCCCTACGTCGGGCAGGTCTCCGAGCGGTTGGTCGTGGCGGTGGGCGGGTGTGGCGGCGCCGCCAAATCGGCCGACGAGTGGGGCCGCCTGGCATCGGTGGCTGCAACCGGCGGGGCCGAGGACCCCGAGATCGGGTGGGACACCACCAAGCCCATATTCGTAGGCGACGGCGCCTACGCGAGCGTCCGAGACGAACGCTATTGACCGACGATCCGATCTCTAGCGCTCGCAGGCGCGCCGTTCGCGACGTGGTGCCCTTCGTGGTCGCCATGGCCCCGTTCGCCCTGGTCTACGGCGTTGCCGTAGCCGACAGCTCGGTGAACAACGTGGTTGGGGTGTCGGCTTCGTGGCTGATGTTCGCAGGCGCTGCGCAGCTGTCGGTGCTCGACTCGATCGACGCCGGCGCCGCTGCGTGGCTGACCATCGCCACCGCGGTTCTGATCAACTTGCGGTTTGGTCTGTACAGCGCAGCACTGGCGCCGGCGTACTCGCTGTATCCACTGCCCAAGAGGATGTGGCTGGTCTATGGCATGGCCGATCAGGTCGCCGCACTGGTGATGGTCGACCGCGACCCCGACGAGCAGCCGGACGCGAAGCTGGCCTACGCCATGACGTGCACGACGATCATCGTTTGTACCTGGTGGGTGGTTTCGATACTGGGAGCAACCGTGGGAGCCACCATCCCCGATGGCGTCGACATCGGGTTTGCCATGCCGCTGATGTTCCTGATGCTGGCGCTGCCCGCCCTGCGCGACCGGCCGTCGATGGTCGCGGGTGCCGTGGGTGCCACTGCGGCTGTTGTGTCCAAGGACCT
>JAGQSP010000165.1 GCA_020439485.1 Acidimicrobiales bacterium
CTCGCCAGGTGCGCTGGCCGACTCGATCGGCTACTGGCCCGAGCTCAACCTCGATCAGCGGCTTGAGCTGCTGGAGACCATCGACGTGGGTGAACGGCTGAAGAAGGCCCTGAACTGGGTCGAGGAAGCTCTAGCCGAGGTCAAGGTGCGACAGGAGATCAATCAGAGGGTCACCGGTGAGCTCGACGACGCGCAGCGCAAGGCGGTGCTTCGGCGCCAACTACAAGCGATCAGGGCCGAGCTCGGCGAAGACGGCGAAGACGGTGACCAGTTGGGCGAACGCCTCGCGGAGCTGGAACTTCCCACAAACGTCCGCGAGGCGGTCGACAAGGAGCTCGCCCGCCTCGAGCGCATCGNNTGACGAATCGATGGAGGCGTCGTGGATCCGCACCTGGCTCGAGGTGGTGGCCGACATCCCGTGGTCCGAAACCGACGACGAGCGCATCGATCTCGCCGAGGCACGCCGCATTCTCGACGCCGACCACACGGGTCTGGAACAGGTGAAGGAGCGACTGGTCGAACACCTGGCCGTACGTAAGTTACGGAGCGAGCGCGGCGTGTCGACCGAGGGCCGCAAGCACGGAGTGATCCTGACACTTGTGGGCCCGCCGGGTGTTGGCAAGACCAGCCTGGGCGAATCGGTGGCCAGTGCACTGGGTCGCAAGTTCGTGCGCATGGCTCTGGGCGGAATCCGCGACGAGGCCGAGATACGAGGTCATCGGCGGACCTACGTTGGGGCACGGCCCGGGCGTCTGGTCAGGGCGCTGACCGAGGCCGGCTCAATGAACCCGGTGATCTTGCTCGACGAGGTGGACAAGGTCGGCGGTGACTGGCGTGGTGATCCTTCGGCCGCACTTCTCGAGGTGCTCGATCCAGCCCAGAATCACTCGTTTCGGGATCACTACCTCGAGTTCGAGCTCGATCTATCAGACGTTGTGTTCATCGCCACCGCCAACGTGCTCGACACGATTCCCGGCCCGCTGCTCGATCGTATGGAGATCATCGCGCTCGACGGGTACTCCGAACACGAGAAGGCCGCGATCGCCAAGACTCATCTGCTGCCGCGCATCCTCGAGCGAAACGCGTTGCGAGAAGACGAACTGGTGCTCGAGGACGGCGTCGTGGGTAGGGTCGCCGCCGACTGGACCCGCGAGGCGGGTGTTCGCCGCCTTGAGCGACTGCTCGACAAGCTGGTGCGCAAGGCGGTGACACGCCTGGCTGCCGGCGAGTCGGCGCCGATCCGGATCGGTGAGGGTGATCTGCGCGAGATCCTCGGCAAACCCGTTCCGCGCGACGAGACGGCCAATCGAATCGATCGGCCGGGGATCGCAACCGGTCTGGCTGTCACGGGCGCCGGCGGCGACGTCTTGCTTGTGGAGACGGCCATCGTCGATGGTGACGGTGAGCCGCTGCTCACCGGCCAGCTGGGCGATGTGATGAAAGAGTCCGCGGCAATAGCTCGCTCCGTTGCGTCGTCAGCCGGCGAGAGCTTCGGTGCCTCTGCTCGCGACGGGCGGCTGCATATCCACTTCCCGGCCGGGGCGACCCCAAAGGACGGCCCTTCGGCCGGCATNNACGATGACGACAGCCCTGGTCAGCCTGATGTCGGGCCGCAAGGTGAGGTCGGATGTGGCTATGACAGGCGAGGTGAGCCTGGGCGGCAGAGTGCTTCCGATCGGCGGGGTAAAGCAGAAACTGTTGGCCGCCCACCGATCCGGAATCGGCACCGTCGTACTTCCCGAGGGCAACCGCGGCGACGTCGACGATGTGCCTTCGGAAGTGGCGGAACAACTCGACATCCGCTTCGTTTCCAGGATCGAAGACGTACTCGAGGTGGCTCTGACGCCTGCCACCTAGGCCCGCTGGCCAACCGCAGATGCAGGAGCGTTGCGCGGAACGCAAGACGCCAACGACCGCGGCGAAGGCCTTGGTCGGATTTGTGGAGCTGATGGGACTCGAACC
>JAGQSP010000166.1:0-10275 GCA_020439485.1 Acidimicrobiales bacterium
CAGGGTCGACGAGATGCGGGGTCTGTTGGCCCGGCTGAACGGGTGGGCCGGCCTGTCCAAGTGGCGCAACGACTGGGCCGCCCCAGACGAAGAACGGCCTCGCCTGGCACCCATCGACGTCGTCGCCGCCCTGGCACTGACCGAGGCAGCGGTTGCAACGGGCATGTCGGTCGACTTCGACACCCAAGCCGAGCACGATCTGGACGAAGACGCACTGCTCGACGCCAGGGTTGCGGCGGTGGCTGCGATCCTCGCCCCGTCGCGGCAGGACGCCAGCAGCCTTGAGGCGATCAGGGAAGTGCTGTCGGGGGTTTCGACCCACGAACGCCATCACATCTGGCTGATGGCCCAAGAACATCACTTCGACCGGCACCTGATCGCAAAGATCGACCGCATCGATCCCGGGCCTGGCACGACCAGGCCGGCGGCTCAGGCGGTGTTCTGCATCGATGTTCGTTCTGAGGGGCTCCGGCGCCACATCGAAGAACTGGGTTCGGCTGCGGGCACGCCGATCGAAACCATCGGGTTCGCCGGATTCTTCGGCGTGCCGCTGAAGGTGCGCAAGCTGGGCTGGGACCACGCCGAGGCCCGCTGCCCGGTGTTGGTCGCCCCGACCGTGGGTTTCTCGGAGCATCCTCACGTCGAATCGGTGGATGCCGCCGCGGGCAGGCTCGGCGCCGCCAGGGCCCGTGATGCCGTGCGTGCCGCACACTCCAAAGCCAAGAAGGGTCAGGGATCGGCGTTTGCAATGGCCGAGGCCGCCGGGTGGCTGGTGGGCCCGATGGCGGCCGCCAAGACGTTCGTTCCGCGCAAGGCCCAAGCCCCCAGCCCGCGGGCTTCCCGGGTGATTCCCGACGACGGCGTGCTGGTCGACCAGAAGATCTTCGCCGCCGAGTCGGTGTTGCGCACGATGGGCCTCATAGAAGGTTTCGCGCCGCTGGTTCTGTTGTGCGGACACGGCAGCGCAACGGTCAACAACCCTCATGCCACGGCGTTGGACTGCGGAGCTTGTGCCGGAGCCTCGGGCGATGACAACGCTCTCGCAGTCGCCGGGCTGCTGAACGACGCAGACGTCAGGCTGGCCCTGCACGACCGCGGAATCTCGATTCCCGATGACACGTGGTTCGTGGCCGGCCTGCACGACACCGCCAGCGACCACGTCTCGATCCTGGACAAGGCCTCGGCCCCGCACACACATCTGGGTCAGATCGACCAACTCCAGGCGCTGCTGGATCGGGCCGGCAGGGCCAACGCGGCCGACCGGGCGCAGCATCTCGTCGGCCCGCAACACAAGGTCCGCGACCGGGGCGCCGACTGGGCGCAGGTGAGGCCCGAGTGGGGTCTGGCGCGGGCCGCCGCATTCATCATCGGCCCGCGGTCGTTGACCGCGGGAGTCGACCTGGAAGGTCGAGCGTTTCTGCACAGCTACGACCAGGCCAACGATCCGACGGGCCGGGTGCTCGAGACCATCATGACCGCCCCGCTTGTCGTAGGGCACTGGATCGGGTCGCAGTATTACTTCTCGACCGTCGACCCCGAACGCTTCGGAGCCGGCGACAAGTTGGTGCACAACCCGATCGGCTCCCTCGGGGTGGTGTCGGGCCCAGGCGGCGACCTGCGGGTGGGTCTGCCGCTGCAGAGCACACACGTGGCCGGCGCCAGGCACCATCAGCCGCTGCGTCTGCTGGCGGTGATCCAGGCCGACCTCGAGCTGATCGAACAGATCATTGCCAAGAACAAGGTGCTTCAGACCCTGATAGGGGGCTCGTGGCTGCGCATCGCAGCCCGGTCACACCCTCACGAACCATGGTCGCTGCGCACCGCCGCCGGCACCTGGCTGTCTTCACCCAGCTCGATCTCGGCTGGCACACTGCGGCCGGGAATCGAACTCGAACCGATCGTTCACACACGGAGCTGACCCATGCAGGCAAACGATTCTAACAAGTGGCCAGGCCTCACTCCCATGGCCAAGGTCGAGGTGGTGGTAGACGGCGAGTTCGTGCCCAACGTGCGTGATCTTCTGGTGTCGGCGGGTGCTACCGGCTACACCGCCCTGCACGGGGTGTCGGGCTATGGGCATCACGGTGAACACGAGGGCCGCTTGCTGTTCAACGACCGCAACAGCTTGGCGCTGCTGATCTGTGTGCTGCCTCCCGAACAGGTCGAGGCGGTGGTGGCCGGAATCCGGCGCCTGCTCGACGACCAGCACGGAGTGGTGTTCGTCAGCGAGACCCACGTCAGCCGGGCCGACTATTTCAGATAGCCCTTGGCCCGATCCAGGCCCGCCATGGTCTGGTCGACCAGTCGCTGCATCACCTCGCCAACGGATAGGAACTCGCGAACGAACCCGATGCTCTGGCCGGCAGCGCTGTACAGCAGCGGATCGATCTCGAACTCTTCGACCGCGGTCATCACGTCGCCCACAAGGGCATGTTGGTACGGCATCTTCAGCGGCGGGGGAGCGGCCGCCGAGTTCCATTCCTGGGCCCACATCGAGTTGATCTGACGCTGGGGCTTTCCGCTCGAGCCCCGAGTAACCGTGGTGTCGCCGCTGCCGGCGGCCAGCAGCTTGGCGCGCAGAGCCTCGCTGACGGCGTGGTCGCCGGTTGCGTGTTCTCGAGTCGCCAGCCATATGGTGCCGGTCCACACGCCCTGTGCTCCCATAGCCAGAGCCGCCGCGATCTGAGAGCCGTGGGCGATTCCGCCGGCCGCGAGCACCGGAAGATCACCGGCCAGCTCGACCACCTCTGGAACCAGCACAAGGGTGCCGATGGTGCCGGTGTGCCCACCTGCCTCTGACCCCTGTGCCACCAGGAAGTCGAGGCCGATGTCGAGATAACGCTCGACGTGACGAGGGCTGCCGATGAGGGCGCCGACCATCTTGCCAGCGTCCTTCAACGCCTCTACGGCTTCCTTGGTCAAGCCGACACCGAAGGCCACCATGGCGACATCGCTGTCGAGCAGGGCATCGAGTTGGCCTTCGAAATAGTCGGGCGTGCGAAGTGTCGAGTTGAAGAACGACTTGCGCGTTGCGGGCGGCACCTCATAGCGCCGCACGATGTCGTCGAGGAATTGCTTGTGTTCCTCCGGCAGCGACGCCTGCACCTGGTCGAGGGTCACGTTCTCGGGCATGCCCGCGGGAATGATCATGTCGACTGCGGTGGGCGCAGTTCCCGATTGGGTCCGCAACGCCTCGAGCTTGGTCGGAAGGTCCGATGGCTCGTCGTGGGCGATGCCGTAAACGCCCAGCCCACCAGCCTGTGTGATCGCCGCCGCGACCTGGGTGTCGTGGGCGAAGCCCAGTATCGGTACGTCGATTCCGAGCCTCTCGGTGAACACGTTGCTGATTCGAGCCATGGACAGAAGCTAACCCCGCGCCTGTCGAGGTGAGAAGCTGGCCCGGTGAACACACGGGGCATGCAGGGGGCGGCGGTCGATTCGCCGAGGGCTTGGCTAGTGGTCTTGGCCACGTTCTTCGGGTCGGCGGTGACGCTGGGCACGGTGTACAGCTTCGGCTCGTTCTTCGACGCGATGGCCGCGGACTTCGGCTCGGGACGCGGCGAAACGGCCGTGGTCTTCGGGATAACGACGTTCACGTTCTTCTGGCTGAGCCTGGCCACGGGCCGCCTGGCCGATCGGGTCGGGCCCAGGCCTGTGATGTTCCTGGGCGCGGTTTCGTTGGTGGCCGGACTGTTGGCCACCAGCCAGGTCGGCTCGTTGACCGTTGGCTACTTCACCTACGGAGCCGGCGCAGGCTTGGCCGGCGCGTGTGCGTACATCCCCATGGTGGCCACGGTTGGTGGCTGGTTCGAACGTCAGCGCGCCGCTGCCGTCGGTGTGTCGGTAGCCGGAATAGGGGTGGGCACGCTGGTGATGAACCCGTTGGTCACGCGCCTGCTCGAGACCTATTCGTGGCGCACGACCTTTCGCATTCTCGCCATCGGTGGCGGGGCGATCCTGTTCGCCTGTTCTGCCCTGGTGGCCAGAGCGCCAGGTGCGGCGGGGTCGGCTCCATCACGGTTTGGCGAGGCGGCCCGGTCGACCCTGTTCCGGCGGCTGTGGCTGGCGGCCCTGTTCTCGGGTCTGGCCCTGTTCGTGCCGTTCGTGTTCGTGGTGCCATACGCAAAAGACAACGGCGTGTCGGCATCTTCGGCCGCCTGGCTGGTAGGACTGCTGGGCGGTGCCAGCGTGATATCGCGCATCGGATTCGGCACGTTGACCAGGCGCTTCGGGACCTTTCGTCTATATCGCCTGGGGGTGACGCTGTTCCCGATCGGATATGTGCTGTGGCTGGTGGCCGGGTCGTCTTACCTGATGCTGGTGCTTTTCGTGCTGGTCCTGGGCACGGGTTATGGCTCGTTCGTGGCGGTCAGCCCTCTGGTGCTGGCCGGGCGCTTCGGCGTGGTGGGCCTGGGGTCCTTGATGGGGCTCTTCTACACAACGCAGGGACTCGGGGGTCTGATCGGGCCACCCGTCGCCGGGCGGATGATCGACAGCACCGACTCGTACACGGCCCCGATCGTTCTGGGGTTGGTGCTGGGTGCTGTGTCGGTCGCGATGTTGTTCGCCATCTCGACCGACGCCAACGGCGACCTCGAGCCCGAACCCGCCTGAGCGGTTCAGACCGTCCCGATGCGGTCAACCTCGAATGGTGTGGTCTGGTAGATCTCGTTGATCCAGTTGCCGAACAGCAGATGAGCCGACGACTTCCAGCGGTTCTGCGGGGCGCGGCTGGGATCGTCGCCGGGGAAGTAGTTGACCGGAACGGCTATCGGCTTGCCGGCAGCGATGTCTCGTTCGTACTCGCCGCGAAGAGAGTGGGTGTCGTACTCGAAGTGGTTCAGGTTCACCAGCAGCCGATGGGTCGGGTCTTCGACCAGGCACGGGCCCGACACCTCCGAGTCGACCAGCACGCGCAGTGCGCCAACGCGGTCGATCTCGTCGCGGGGAATCGAAGTCCAGCGGCTGACCGGCACCACGAACTCGTCTGAGATACCCCTGAGATACGGCGAGGTGGGGGCCAGGTTCTCGTGCACGAAGCAGCCGAAGAGTTTGTCGGCCAACTCGACCTTGGGCACCCCGTAGAAGTGGTGCAGCGCGGCCATGCCACCCCAGCACACGGCCATCGTGGAGTGCACGTGGGTGCGGGTCCATTCGAAAACCTGCTCGAGCTCGGCCCAATAGCCAACCTGTTCGAACGGCAGGGTCTCGATCGGAGCACCGGTGATGATCAGCCCGTCGAATCGGTCGGAGGCGACGTCGCTGAACGGCACATAGAACTGCTCGAGGTGAATGGCCGGGGTGTTCTTGGGGCGATGCTCTGACATGCGCACCAGCGACAGCTGGATCTGCAATGGTGTGGCGCCGATCAGACGCGAGAACTGGGTCTCGGTGTCGATCTTGTTGGGCATCAGGTTCAGCAGCGCAATGCGCAACGGCCTGATGTCCTGACGTTCGGCCACCGCTTCGCTCATCACATACACGCCCTCGTGTCGGAGGGTGTCGAACGCGGGCAGGTCTTCTGGAAGTCTTATCGGCACGAACCGGTGAGCCTAGCTACCCTGGCCGCCCGTGACCGCCCTGTTTGCGCTCGCCGGCGCTCTCATAGTCGGCGCATCCGATTTCGGAGGCGGGTTCGCGTCTCGGTCGACGTCGGCCTTTCGCGTCGCCGGCTGGATCCAGGCGTTCAGCGCGTTGTTCATAGCGGTGGCTGTCTGGCTGGTCGACGCACCCGACGTTCGCAACGCCGATCTGCTCGCCGGCGCCGTTGCCGGCGTGTCGGGGACCTTCTCGTTCGTTGCCCTTTACGCCGCCTTCGCTCGCGGCCAGATAAGCAGGCTTGCGCCGGTCACTGCAGTGGTTGGCGCCGTGGTTCCGACGGTGGTCGGCGTGGCGCGAGGCGAATCGCTCACCGCTGTTCGTGCGCTGGGTGTGGTGGTGGCGTTGATGGCGATAGCACTCGTCACCCAGGAACGATCCGACGGTGGCCCGTCGTCCACGCCGGCGTCGGCATTCGCGCTCGCGACGGCTGCTGGCTTGGGCTTCAGCGTGTTCTTCCTGGCCCTGGCCGAGACCCAGCAAGACGCTGGACTGTGGCCGTTGTTGGTGGCGCGTTGTGTCTCCGTCCCGATCGTGGTGGTGTTGGCACTGCGTCTCACCGGCTCTTTGTCTGTCGAGCGAAGACTCCGCCTGATCCTGATCGGCGCCGGGCTGGGCGAGGCGATATCGAACGTGTTCGTGCTGTGGTCGTACCAGCGCGGACCCATAGCGGTGGCCGCGGTGCTGGGCGCCTTCTACCCGATCAGTACCGTGCTGCTGGCCCGGTTGGTGCTGAACGAACGGCTCCTGAACATCCAGTGGGTCGGGGTGGCGTTGGCCCTGGTGGCAGTGCCGTTGATAGCGGCGCCGTGACCCAGGTGCCGAGTTCTGGAGTTGGGTGCGTCAACCGATCGAGTAGACGCGTTTGGCGGTGCCGCTGAACATGGCGGCCCGCTCGTCGGGGCTATGGTCGGCGGCCAGTCGCTGCAGGGCGTTCCACACCACGGGATAGGTCAGGCACTGGCGGTCTATCGGGAAGTTCGACTCGAACATCGTGCGATCGGGCCCGAACGCTTCGATGGTGGCCTCGACCCACGGGCGCCAGCGATCGGCGACCTGCTGGGACGTAGGCGGAGCGTCCAGGTCGCTCCAGCCGGTGCCGAACTGGTGGTCCATTCCGAGGCCACCGACCTTCACCACCACGTTGGGACAAGTCGACGCGGCGATCAGAGACGAGTGCCACACCGACCAAGACTCGGCCGCGTTGTCGGCGTAACGCCCGACGTTCAGCGGCCCGCCGAAGTGGTTGAGCACTATCGGCGCCTCGGGCACGGCCCTGGCCAGGGCGACCAGCTCGTGCAACTGGTCGTGGTACATCCACGCATCGAAGCTCAAGCCCCGCCGCACCAGCTCTCTGACACCGTCGGCGAAGGTCGGATCGAGCATCATGTTCGGCTCGGGCCTTTGGTGACCACGCCTGGCCGCCGGTTCGGTGCTGAGGTTGGTGCCGTGACGTATGCCGCGAAACAGACCACGTCCGGCTTCGATGTGGGCGTCCAGAACCTCGCCGACCGCGGCTCCGAGCGACATGTCGGCGAACCCGACTATGGCCGAGATGCGGGCCGGTCCCAGCTCGGCCATGAGTTCGGCCTGGGATGCGACCGCGCGGGTCTCGCCCACCGGCTGCAGATGATTGGGCCCCTCGTCGTAGGCGTAGCGGCACTCGATGAACACGGTGTGGGTGACGTTGTGCGACGACGACACGTCGGCGTTCAGTTCTGCCGCCAAGTAGCGGCTGGTCGGCATGTCCCAGAGGTGGTGATGGCTGTCGACGATCTCGATGGTGGGGTCGATGGGGTCTTCTTGGCGCAATGCCAACCAGTCGAAGCGTCCGTAGGTGTCGCCGGGTGTCTTTTCTGTCACCCGCCAATGGTCGCGCGGTGTTTGTGCCGCCACCCAGAACTGGGGCACGCTATTGCCCGGAGCGCAGAGCTCCGCTCGTTCAGGGGGTACAAGTGGGTACGTTGCAGGTGACGCCGGTCTCGCCGATTCTCGGTGCCGAAGTTCGAGGGGTGAACCTCGCCGACGGTGTCGATGACGCGACCTTTGCCGAGATTCACCAGGCGTTTCTCGATCACGGGGTGTTGTTCTTCAAGGATCAGCCCGAGCCGATGTCCGAGGCCGTGCAGATGGCGTTCGGCAAGCGCTTCGGGCCCTTGCACATCCATCCGGCAGCACCCGGATCGGGCGACGACAACGCGATTTTCGTAATCCACGCCCATCGCGACAGCAAGGTGGCCAACGGCAACGGCTGGCACAGCGACGTGTCGTGCGACGACGAGCCGCCGATGGCCACCATGCTTCAGTTGCGCCTGCTGCCCGAGGGCGGCGGCGGCGACACCATGTTCGCCAGCATGGAGGCCGCCTATGCGGTGCTGCCCGAGGCCGATCGGCAGTTCCTGAAGGGCCTCAGCGCCAGGCACACCTCAGAGCACATTTTCAGGGGCCGCTACTCCGACCGTGGCGTCGACGACAGCGACCGGGCCGAGTACCCACAGACCGTGCACCCGGTGGTGCGCACCCACCCCGAGACCGGCAGGCCCAGCATCTACGTGAACCGGGCGTTCACCACCAGCATCGTGGGGATGGAGGACGAACAGGGCCACGCATTCTTGAAGCGCCTGCTGCGCCACATCGAGCGGCCCGAGTTCCAGATCCGCTTCCGCTGGGAGCAGTACGACGTGGCGCTGTGGGACAACCGCTGCCTTCAGCACTACGCCTTGTGGGACTACTGGCCCAGCGAGCGCATGGGGCACCGTGTCACGGTGTTGGGCGATCGTCCCAGCTTCGATCCTTCAGCACCCGATGCGGGCGAATCGTCGATCCGCATCAGGCTCGAATCGTTGGTGCCGGCGGTCGCCGCCGCGGGCTAGCAGCCCAGGCGCCCGTCAGTGCGACAGTTCGCGTTCGGGTGAGCCCAGGCCGGGGAATCCGGCGTAGGCGGGCAGTGCTGGCTGCCCACCCAGGTGGGCGTATAGCACCCGCGACCCTGCTGGAATCTCGCCAGAGCGAACCATACCGATCAACCCGGCCATCGACTTGCCCTCATAGACCGGGTCGGTCAGAACGCCCTCGGTGCGCGCCACCAGTTGGATCGCCTCGACCGTCTGGCGGTCGGGAACTCCATAAGCGGGGCCTTCGTAGCCGGCGATCACCGTGACCTCGTCGTCGCGCAGCGGCCTGTCGACACCGATCATCTCCGCTGTGTTGCGAGCTATGCGCGCGACCTGATCGATCGTCTGGTCGAGCGTGCCAGACGCGTCGATGCCGATGACCTTTCGGTCGTTGCGGTCTTCCAGGGCAAACCCGGCGACCATTCCCGCATGGGTCGACCCCGTGACCGTGCAGACGATGACAGTGTCGAAGAAGATGCCTAGCTCTGCCTCTTGCGCCGCTACCTCGCGGGCCCAATTGGCGAAGCCCAGGCCTCCCAGCGGATGATCCGAGGCGCCGGCCGGTATCGCATAGGGCTTCCCGCCGGACTCCTCGACCGATTCGAGGGCCCGCTTCCACGAATCGCGGTAGCCGATGTCGAACCCGGCGGGGTCGATGCGCGGGTCGCCGCCCATGATGCGGGTGAGTTGGATGTTGCCGACCTTGTCGTAGGCCATGTCGTTGTAATCGACCCAACCCTCCTGGACGGTCACCGCCTTGAGACCCAGCTTGCACGCCACTCCGGTGACCTGCCTGGTGTGGTTCGACTGGATGCCGCCGATCGACACCAGGGTGTCGCAACCCGTGTCCAGCGCCTCGGCCGCCAGGTATTCGAGCTTGCGGACCTTGTTGCCCCCGAACGCGATGCCCGAGTTGCAGTCTTCGCGCTTGGCCCAGATCTCGACCTTGCCACCCAGGGCTTGCGACAGGCGCGGCATCGGGTGCACGGGCGACGGGCCGAACAGCAGCGGTTCGCGGCGAAAGTCGTCGAGGCTCATCTGGGGTCTCCTTACCACACGTTCAAAAGTCAGATAATCGTATACTCTGCGACGTATGGCGACGGCCGACAGGGTTCAAGCCCAGATCATGGACAAGATGCTTCGGGGCGAGTTCGCCCCGGGCAGCTGGCTACGCCAAGACGAGTTGGCCGCCCGCTTCGGGGTCAGCAAGATTCCCGTACGAGAGGCGCTGCAGCGCCTGGTGGCCATCGGATTGCTGAACCTCGAGCCCAACCGCGGTGTCGTCGTGCCCCACCTCACGGCGGCCGAGGCAAACGAAACCTTCGAGTTGCGGCGAAGCATCGAACCGCTGTTGCTGGAGCGGTCTATCGAGCAGCTCACCATCATCGATCTGGCCGAAGCCGAGATGGCGTTGGGCGAAGTCGGGGGCTCGGTACCCGCCAGCAACTGGGTCTTCCACCGGGCCCTCTATCGATCCAGCGGTTGGGAGCGCGGCCTGGCCATAGTTCACATACTGCAGGTGGCGGTCGCCCCCTATGTGGCGCTGTACACCGAGGGCCTCGGCGGGGCCCAACAATCAGATGCCGAGCACCGCGCTCTGCTGGAGCTCTGCAGGTCCAAAGACCTGCCCGGTGCCATGATGGTCCTGATGGACCATTTGCAACATGCTCAGACGGTGCTGGCCGACTTTCTGGACGGCGGCCTAGGCGATGGCTAGCTGGGCATCGTTCGAAGAGGCCGAACCCGAGTTCGCAGCCAAGGTGAAGGCCGCGTTCGAGTCGGG
>JAGQSP010000166.1:10395-11755 GCA_020439485.1 Acidimicrobiales bacterium
CGCGACCCTCGCTTCGCCCTGCACGGTCCGCCGTCACACCCAGAACAGGGCCTAGAGAACGAATGGATCGGCGAGGCCAAGGTCTCGGGTCTGGCGCGGCCTGGCGGCGACATCACCACCGACGAGGCGCCCGGCGAGGTCATGGGCGAATGGTTCCACGCCGACATCGAGCAGGTGGTGTTCACCGGGCTCAACGCGGACGCAACGATGCTGTCGATTCAGACCTGGACGCCGCAAGGCGGCTTGAACACCATCGAGCGAGCCTGACCGTCGCCTAGCGGTCGCGAAAGCCCTTGCCCTCGAGGATCTTGGGTACGTACTTGTCGATGCGGGCCGTGCGGGTCTTGGCCTGCTTGGCCCCGGCAAAGTAGAGGTTGTATTCGCGACGGCGCCCTGGCGTCAGACTGTCGAACGCTTCGGCCAGCTCGGGGTCGCCTGCCAGGCGCTCGACGAGTTCGTCAACCAACTCGGGGTCGGGTGCTGGCGCGACCTCGATGCCTGCATCCTCGACCTCGAGGGCCAGGCCAACGAAGCGACGCACTGCATCGGCGGCACTCTCGACCTCGGCAACCGACCTGAAGCACAGCCTCTTGGCCGAGCGCGAGTTGGGCCCCTGTTCTTCCAGCAGCGATTGTGGGTCGTCCAACAGTGCACCCTTGAAGAACATCAGGGCCAGGAAGTCCTTCATCTCCTGCATGATGGCGATGTTCGAACCGCCGCTCGAATAGCAGGGCTTGTTCCATTTGATCGCCTCGTCGAGCCCGGCGCCGAGCAGTATCGGCCGAAGCGCCGACATCTCGTCTGGCCACTTCTGCGAGTTGTCTATGTAGGAATCGACTGAGGGATCCATTGGGCTCCTGTGCCGGTTGAGCGTCGTGCCGTTCAGACCCGGTTTGGTACGAGTCGGATGGTCGAACTGGCTTTCGCCAATACGTTGCCATCGGTGTCGAGCAGCTGACCCTCGGTGAACACGGTCTGCTTGCCCGCACGCTCGATCCAGCCCTCTGCGATGACGGTTCCTGGCACGGCCGGCCTGAAGAAGCTGACCTTCACCTCGAGGGTCGCTATCCAAAAGGCCGTCGTGTAGCGGGCGATGCACGCGTGCGCCATCGCCGAGTCGATCCAGCCGGTGACGAAGCCACCCTGCGCAACACCGCCCGAGTGGCACATCTCGGGCTTGCACTCGAACTCCAGAACCGACCGGCCGTTTTCGCCGTCGGATTCGACGACCCGCCCGTCGCCCAAGGTCGCAAGGACCTCGCTGCCGGCCGCTGGTTCTTGTGTGGTGTCAGTCATCGGTCGAGCATGTTAGGCGAGCGGTGTCCCATTGCCATCGTGTGTAGGCGCAGCCCGAACGACG
>JAGQSP010000167.1 GCA_020439485.1 Acidimicrobiales bacterium
CGGTGCACGGCCGCACCGCGTTGACACCGCCCCAGGTCAAGATCGCTGTCGGCCCCGGCCCCGTGCTGGTGGTCGAGGACAACGGCCCAGGCCTCAACGGAACCGCGTCCGATGTGTTCGACCCATTCCGGCGCAACAGCCCTTCGACCGCAGGCACTGGGCTGGGTCTGGCAATAGCGCGCGAAATCGTTCACCTCCACCACGGCCGCATCGAGGCCAAGGACACTGGCCGTGGTGCCGCATTCACCATCGACCTGTCGACCTGACCCAACAGCCGCCGATCACCTGATCGAACCCGGAGACACCCATGACAACCACGCTTGACCGCGCGCGCACCGACACGGTGCCAACACCCGACTCGAAGACGATCTCGACCTTGGCGTTGATTGCCGTCGCAGGAGTGGTTGGCGACCTGGCGATGCACGCATCGGCGTTCGGGTTTGCCGCTTCGGGTGCTGTCGCCGCACTGGGTTGGTGCGCCGCTAGCGGCTCGGCGTCGTTGCGCCGGCCAGCCACCCTGGTCGTTCCGATGACCATCACCGCGCTGGCCCTTTGGTTGTCGGTGCGGTACAGCCCGTGGCTGTTGACCATCGATCTGGCGGCTGCAGCTCTGCTGCTGATGATTGGGCCGGCCATCGACCGCCAGGGTCGCCTTCTGGCCAACGACCGGTACGAGTGGACCTTGCGCTCGGCCAAAACGTTCAGGGCGATTCAGCCCGCACTGGTGAAGGTCGTGCGCATCGTGCACCGCGCCACCGCCGCCCTGGCTGGTGGTAGGGCTGCCGCGCTGGGGTTGGGAAACTACGTGCTTGCCGCCGCCACCGGTGCGTTGATGCTGGTGCTGTTGGCTTCGGGCGACGCGGTGTTTGCGTCGTTCTTGTCGATGCCGGACGTGACCACACAGGGACTTCATCTGTTGGGTTGGTCGGTTGCAACCTTTGTTGGCCTGTGGCTGGCGACGGCCTCGGATCATCACGATCGACCCGCGCGAGCGGCCACGGCTATACGCACCTCGCACGACTCGGCCTCGTTGTTGCTGGCGACTGTGTCGATGGTGCTTGGCCTGTTCACCTTGTCGCAGTTGGTCACGGTGCTGCAGGGCAGGCAGTGGGTGCTGGAGCGCACCGGCCTGACGTTCGCCGAATACGCCAGGCAAGGGTTCTTCCAGCTGTTGTGGGTGGCCGTGGTGGTGGCCGCAGTGCTGGCCTTTGCCCGAGTTCGAACGGCGGCAGATTATCGACGCCCTCCCCGGCGCGTCATTGTCCTGACCGGGGTCATTGCGGCGCTGACGATCGGCCTCGTCATCGTGTCGCTGCGCCGCATGTTCCTGTACGAAGAAGCGTTCGGCCTGACGATGCTGCGGCTCTACGTGATGGGCTTCGCTGCTTGGATGATCGCGGTGTTGTTGGCCACGGCGACGGCGACCGCAAGCGCTGGTGGCAGGCGCTGGCTGGCTCCCTTTGTGGTGGGTTCGGCCGTTGCGGGCGTGCTGGTGCTGAACATCGTGAACCCCGAGGCCATCGTCGTCGAACGCAATCTCGAGCGAGCCCAAAGCGGCGCCGACCTCGACGTCGACTATCTGCTGGGGATGTCCACCGATGGGCGGCTGGCCCTGGTCGAGGCCCTCGAAGCGGGTCAGTGGCCGGCGATAACCCGCGCACTGTGCGAAAGGGGCCTGGAGCGCACGCCCGACCTGGACAACATCTGGTCGTACAACTTCAGCGTCGACCACTACCAAGAGGCCGTGGCCCGACTGTGCGGTAGTGGTCCTTCATGAGGACCTTCTTCGGGCTGTTGTCAGCCGACGCGTCGGCGCAGCATCGAGTGAACCCGCTCCCAGTGCAACTCAGAGGCGGCCCGGTTGTAGCGCTCGCCACCAGGCGGGGCATATCCGTGAACGGCATAGCTGAGGAAATCGAGGTTGTATTCGACCCCGGCTTCGTCGAGGGCGTTCGTCAGCACGTCGCGATCTTCGACCGGAGCGGTGGGGTCGTTGTCGGCCCAGCCGAGGTAGACCTCGGCGCTGACGTGCTCGAGGCCGAGGTGGGGCGAGTCGGGGGTGTCGCGGACCAACCAGGCACCGTGGATCGACGCAACTGCGCCGACACGCTGGCCCATGGCGCGGGCCAGTGAAATGACCAGGCCCCCACTCATGCAGAAACCGACCGCTCCGATGGGACCATCGGTCTTGGCGGCTACATCGGCCTCGGCGATCTTCAGCAGCGCTTCGGCGTCACCGATGATGTTGGTGGGGTTCACCGTGCCCATCATCTCCTGCCTGGCGTGCATGTCTTCATCGCTTTGACCGAACTCGCGAAACGGTCCGCCCCGGTAGAACAGGTAGGGCAACATCACGTAATAGCCCGCCGTCGCCAGTCGAGATGCCATGTCTTTGAGGGCGGGCCTGATGCTGGGTGCGTCCATCAGGTAAAGGACAACGGGGTGCGGTCCGTCGTGCTCGGGGTGATAGATGAAGGTCTTCATCTCACCGTCGCCGGTTGCCACTTCGATCTCGCGCTCGATCATGATCGCAGTCTGGCAGATCGGCGGCGGCCGACCCCGATTCGGTAGCAACCCAGACTTTTAGCCTATATTGTATGGCTCGCCCTTGAAGCGGGCCCGACCCCCCACCCGGAGCAGACATGAGCAACGACTGGAAGTTCGAGACGGCCACCGTCCACGCAGGACAGCAGCCCGATAGCGCCACCGGCGCCCGGGCCGTTCCGATCTATCAGACCACGTCCTATGTGTTCGACAACGCCGAACACGCCCAGAACCTGTTCGCGCTGGCCGAGATCGGCAACATCTACACGCGCATCATGAACCCCACCCAGCACGTGCTCGAAGAGCGCATCGCTGCACTGGAGGGTGCCGTGCGCACCGCCGTCGGCCTGCCAGGATGCCTTGCCGTAGCGTCGGGCCAGGCCGCCGAGACGCTGGCGATCTTGACCCTGGCCGAGGTCGGCGACCACATCGTCGCCAGCCCGTCGCTGTATGGCGGCACCTACAACCTGTTCAACTACACACTTCCGAAGATGGGCATCGAGGTCAGCTTCGTCGCAGACCCCGACGACCTCGATGCGTGGCAGGCGGCCGTGCAGCCGAACACCAAGGCGTTCTACGGCGAGACCATCGGCAACCCCAAGAACGACGTGTTCGACTTCGAGGGTGTTTCGACCATCGCGAAGCAGGTCGGCGTGCCCCTGATCATCGACAACACGGTGGCTTCTCCGTACCTGTGCAACCCGCTCACCCACGGAGCCGACATCGTCATCCACTCGGCCACCAAGTTCATCGGCGGCCACGGCAACAGCATCGGCGGCGTCATCGTCGACGGCGGCAGCTTCGACTTCGGCGCCGGCGACAAGTTCCCGAACTTCACCGAACCCGACCCCAGCTACCACGGTCTTGCCTATTGGCCCGCTCTGGGGCCCGGCGCATTCATCATCAAGGCCCGCGTCCAGATGCTGCGCGATCTCGGACCGGCGATCTCGCCGATGAACGCGTTCTTGCTTCTTCAGGGTGTCGAGACGCTGCACCTGCGGATGGAGCGCCACGTCGAGAACGCCGCCAAGGTCGCCCGCTTCCTGGCCGAACATCCCCAGGTCGAGTGGGTGTCGTACTCGGGCCTCGAGACGTCGAAGTGGAACGAACGGGCCAAGCGCTACCTGCCCAAGGGCCCCGGATCGGTGCTGGCGTTTGGCATCGCCGGCGGTGCCAAGGCCGGCCAGAAGTTCGTGGAAAGCCTCGAGTTGCACAGCCACGTCGCCAACATCGGCGATGTGCGCAGCCTGGCCATACATCCGGCCAGCACCACCCACAGCCAGCTGACCGCCGAGGAACAAGAGGCCACTGGTGTCTTGCCGAACCTCGTGCGCTTGTCGGTCGGCATCGAGCACATCGACGACATCATCGCCGACCTGGTGACGGGCTTCGAGGCCACATCAGCGCTCTGACCGACCCGACCGTGCCCTTGGTCACAGGTCGAATTCGGATGGTCTAAGCTCGCCGAACACGCCGGGTGCACCCGGTAGCAGATCTGGGGGACACGAACAGGAGCCGGGCCGCCACCGAGAGGTGCGGCCCGGCTTCGGTCATTCAGCCGCGGCGCTTGCGCCGGGCCACATCAGCACAGGCGCTATCAGCACTCGACGACGGCGTCGCTGTACACGATCCGAAGCTGCTCGCCCTCGGCGGCCACGGCGCCGGCGTAGACACACATCAAGAAGTCGCCTTCGGCCTCGGGCAGGTCGAGTATCAGCGAGATCTGATTCCCGTCGGCCTTGATTTCGCCATCGAGCGAGAGCTGATCGAACACGATCTGATAACGCGTCTCGGGCGACAGCATGCCGATCGCATCGCCCAGCTCTGCCGCCTGCTCATCGTCGAGACCCAGCGTCCGGGCGGCGTTTTCTGCACTATCGAAGGACGCTGTGCCCGAGTCGGCCGCGTCACCGGCTCCGGAATCGGCGGCCTGATCGTCGACCTCTTCGGTGTAGGTGATCTGTGCGCCTGAGCCGCCCTCGGACGGGTAAACGAACAGTGTCAGCACGGCCCCACCCTTCTCATACTGGCGCGTGATCGACAACTCCTCTCCGCTGGCCAGCCTCGAATCGACGCTCATGTCCCAATCGGCCAGGGCGGAGTGATAGTGCTCGGCCAGTTCCTCGACGCCGGCGCTTGCCTCGATCGTCATCGACATGTTGTTGGAGGTCTCGTCGACGAACGACACCGAGGTCAGGATCGTCGAACCTGCAGGTTCGCTCAGGTACTCGGGCCACCCGCCGGGTCGATCTCCCGTGCTGCTGATCTCGAGGTCTCCATCGTCTGTGCTGACGCGCACCTGCGCATCGTCGTCGATATCGAACTCGACATCACCACCCGTCTCGGCCTCGATTCGGTTCTCGATCACCTCTTCGGCAACGTCTGATGCGCTGCAAGCCCCGGCGAGCAGCACCATTCCCAACAGCGATATCGAAAGCTTCAATCCAGTCATGAGACAAGCCTCGCAAGCGTCGCTTGCAGAACGCTTGCAGAAAGCCTGCGGTGGGCGCCGAGTGACCCTCGACCGCCGAAACACCTAGCATGAGGCGATGCAGAAACCACCCGAGGTGAGGTTGAAGCTACTCGGAGCGGTCGAGCTGCGCTCTGCCGGAGCGACGATCAGCCTCGGCGGACCCAAGGTGGAGGCGCTGATAGCGAGGCTGGCCCTGGCCCCGGGTCAAGATGGCTGGTGTTCGGCCAACAGCCTCATCTCCTCGATGTGGTCGCAGGACTCCGATGTGGATCGAACCGCACTTCACCCTCATGTTTCGAGGCTGAGACGAGAGCTACGGCGCTACTCGCTCGACGTCGAACGCAGCGCCGACCGGTACCGGCTGACACCGTCGCCGCCATCGGATCTCGGGTATATGACCTCGGCGCTTGCGAGGGCGACAGAGCTCACGTCCGAACGACCGCTATCGACTGCTGGGGGCGAAGAAGCGATAGCCGTGCTGGACGAGGGTCTGGGTCACTGGGAAACCCCGGTGCTGGGCCGGCTCGAAGCGCTGCCTGCGTTCGCCGCAGATGCGGCCAGAATCGGCGAGCTACACACACAGATGCTCGAGCTTCGGGCGCTGGCCAACAGCTCGCTGAGCCGGTGGTCTCAGGCGATAGATGATCTACAGACAGTCGTCGACGACAATCCGTATCGCGAGCAAACCTGCGCCGAGCTGGCCGTGGTGCTCTACCGGGCCGGACGTCAGCGCGACGCGCTGGCATGCATCGAGCAGGCCAAGCTGCGGCTCCTGGAAGACCTCGGAGTCGATGCCGGGCCGGCACTTCGCGAGACCGAGTTGGCGATCTTGCAACAAGACCCGAGACTCGACCCGCCCCGAACGGCCGTCCGGCGGTCGCCACCAACGGAACAGAGCGTCCCCGAAGCCGTCGTCGCATCGGTCAAGAGACGTATCTGGGACTCGTTGCCTCCGCTTCCGGTGGTTCCTCGTTCCAACAGGCTCATCGGGCGTTCGGCCGCAACACAGTTCGCCCGCGAGATCATCCAGAAACGGGCCGTGGGCGTGATCTGCGGGCCATCGGGAATCGGCAAATCGACAGTGCTGGCTCAGCTGAACGCTCCGACAGCGCGAGGACTGCGATACGACGACACGCCGGCCCTGTGGCCTTGGCGCGAGCTGCTGACCCAGCTGGCGGCGAGATCCAATTCGAACTCGACGATAACGACGGCGCTTCGCCTGGTCGGCGACGACATGGAGGCCGGTTCGTTTCGCCAGTCTTTGGCGGTCAGAGACGCACTTCGTGCCTCTGGGGCCGATGCCATCGTCATCGACGATGCCCAATTCTTCGACACCACGGCCATGCAGCTGCTCGAGTTCATCGCCACCCAGCGAAGCGACGCCGATCCTGCGGTGCTGGTGGGATGGCGCCTCGAGCCGACGCGTGTAGTTCCACAGATCGGAGCCGTTCACGATCTGACTCTGCTGAACAGGGACGACATCACCTCACTGATCGTCCGAGAGCTGGGGTCACGGCCACCGGCGCGAATGGTTGCCGAGGTCGAGAGCCGCAGCGGTGGCCTGCCGCTGCTGGTCGATCGCTGCCTCATGAGGCTTCGCCAAGGTGCATCGCTTGCCGGGATCGACGTCGCCCACGATCTGACCCTGCCCGGGTCGCTGAGCGCGCAGACACTCGAGGTGCTTGCGCTGGCGGCCATTCACGGAGGTTCTGCTCCAGTGGGTTTGCTGGCCGAGTGCCTGAACCTCGAAACCACCGACATCTTGGCCGTCACCGATATCTCCAACCTCAGCGGCCTGGTCTCGAGCGATGGACATCATCTCGAGTACGGCCACGACGCCTGGCGGCTAGCAGCTGAACGCTCGGTCACCGCCGCCGAAAGGGCGCGGTTGCACAGGTTGCTGTTCCAACACCTGAGATCGCAACCCAGCCCGAACCCCAGAGCGGTGGCACGCCACCTGTGGGGTTGCGGGCCGCTGAAGTCTGACGATGAAGCCGCCGCGACGATGGCCGAGGCAGGCAAGGCCGCCCATGCCGCGGGCGCGTACGACGAGGCCACCATGTGGTGGTCGAGGGCTCTGGATGTGGCCCAAGACCAGGACCTGCGCTCTGAGCTGCATCAGATGCTCGGCGACGTCGACTTTCGCGCCGGGCGTGTCGCCGAATCGCGATCGCACTTTCGGGCGGCGATGAACGACGGTGGCGATCCGATCGAGCAAGCAGAACTTGCCGCGGCGATGGCGGGGTTTGGGCTGGTCTTCGTGGATCTCGACGACGACGAGTTGTCGATAGTCAAGGCCGGGGCCTCCCTCGATGACCCCAGCCCGCGTGCCGTGGCCGCCCAGATCAAATGCCAGAGTCGAGTTCTCATCGCCGAGTGGCGACAAGAGACACTCGTCGAAGACTCGAAGGCCCTGACGGCAAGAGCCGAGGCAGAGTCCGATGCAGAGACCTTCAGGTGGACTCTGGGCGTGCGGCTGGTCGCTTCGATGACCGCTGCCGGAGCCCGTGAGCGGCTGAGCGTCGCCAGGCAGATGACCGAGTCGGCAACGGCCGATGGCGACGACCGCGCCCTGGCTCTGGGCCTGGTCCATCAGGCCGACTGCCTCGCCGAGTTCGGCCGCTTCGAAGAGACCGAGCACATGATCGACCAGCTCGAGACACTCGGCGCCGCCAGCGGGCGGGTCGCTGTCAAGTGGTACGCAACGCACTATCGGGCCGGCCTCGAACTGGCACGCGGAAACACCGAACTAGGCAACCAGCTACTCGGCGAGTCTCTGCTGTTGATGCAGGGTGCGCACGGCCCAGCCGCGCTGGAGGCATACGGCGGTGTGCTGATCGCATCGCATTCCTCGCTCGACCGCATGGCCGAGTTGGAGCTACTGGTCGAAGGCGGAATCGAAGCCTCGGCTTCGCGACAGAGCATGGATGTGTGGTCCATGGTCAGAGCAGACGTGTTCGCCGCTGCCGGTCGACTCGACAAGGCTCGAGACCATCTCTCAGCCGCTCTCGCGTCGGCCCAAAGCCTCCCCAGCTCGTCGTTCAGGACCATCGAACTCGCCCAACTGGCGGGTCTCGGGTGGACGCTCTCGGACCCGACGTCGGCCCGTCTCGCCGTCGAGCACTTGTCTCAATACGCCGACCGCTGCTGCGCTGCCCCAGGCATGGTGCTGGCCGGGTCGGCTCACGTTCACCTGGGCCTGGCCAAGGCCGCCCTTGGCGAACCGGACGCCGCCGAGTCGATCGAGAGGGGCATCGAACAAAACAGCGCCTGGGGACTGCACGCCTGGGAACGGCGCGGACTGCAAGCACTAGAGCTGGTGCGTACAACGCCGAGGCTGGGAACCTAGTTGCGCTGGCGGGGCTCCAGGCGAACAGCGACCTCGTTGGCCAAGAGCCGCCCTTCCAACGTCAGCCTGGCTCGGCCGTCAGCCCCCACCTGCACCAGGTGTTCGACCTCGGGAGGAATCACCTCGGCGTCGACACCATCGGCGAGGCGGATCGCCAACTGCAGAGCCTCGACCGCTCTTTCGGCACCGTCGAGCACTTCGGAGCCGGCCTCGACGCCGTCGCCCCGCTCGATGGCTCGAATGAATCGCTCGGGGGTACGAACGCTCCAGAAACGGCGACCGCCGACGTGTGAGTGGGCGGCGCAGCCAAGGCCCAGATAGTCGCCCTGGGTCCAATAGAGCAGGTTGTGGCGACACTCTTGACCTGGACGCGCCCAGTTCGAGATCTCGTAGTTGGCCAGGCCTGCCTCGGTCAGCGCAGCATCTGCCATGCGATATTTGTCGGCTTGATCGTCGTCGTCTGGATGTCGGCTCGGATCGTCGGCCAGCGGGGTGCCGGGCTCGACTGTCAGCCCGTAGGCGCTGACGTGATCGGGTTCCAGGGCGATCGCTCGCTGAAGCGTCTGGCCCCAATCTTCGAGCGACTCGCCCGCCGCGCCGTAGATCAGGTCGAGATTGAGGCGGGCGATGCCCGCAGCCCTGACCGCCTCCACGGCCGAGCGCACGTTGGCGGGATCGTGGGTGCGGCCAAGCGCCTGGAGCACGTGAGGCACCATCGACTGGACGCCCATGGATATGCGCTCGACACCGTGGGCTGCGTAGGTCTGCATCTGTGCCACCGTGACCAGGTCAGGGTTGCACTCGACGGTGACTTCGGCGCCGGGGGCAAGATCGAGCTCGTCGATCACAGCCATCAGCAGCTCGGGCGGAGCGAGGTTGGGAGTGCCGCCTCCGACGAAGACCGAGGTTATGGGTCCAAAATCGGCTGGGACCGCTTGGGCCGCGGTCACGAGAGCCGCGAAGTATCGCTCGGTCAGTTCGTGGCGGTCGGTCCAGGTCGCGAACGCGCAATAGTCGCAGCGTCGCTCACAGAACGGAACGTGGATGTAGATGCCAGCGCCCACGAGGCGCGTTGCCCTCAGCCGCCGAGGCGCAGACCCAGGTCGGACAGCCGCGTGGAGGCTGAATCGACGCTGGTATCGAGGATGCAGGCGATGGCCCGCAGATCGTCCCGGCGGATCGTCAGCATGCGACCGTTGAAGTCTTGGCGCTGCATCTGAATCATCGACAGGTAACGCGTCAGCATCGCTGCGTCGGGCCCTTGCATCGACTCGAGACGGGTCAGATCGATGGTGACGTTGGCGTCTTCACGACTGTCGACGCCCTCGATGTCGTTGTCGTCGTCGGAACGCGGCAGCAGCTGCGACACCGGGACGTTGTAGAAACGAGCCAGGCGGTGCAAGCGCGGAACCGAGATGGCGCGCTCTCCCCGCTCGTAGGCACCTAGCACCGACGCCTTGAACTCGTGCGACGATTCGGCCTCTACATCTTGCAGCGACATCCGCTTTTGGCGCCGGATGGCGCGCAAGCGCTCGCCGACCCGCTTCCCATAGGCGGAGTCTTCTTCGCTCTCAGAGGTGAGATCGATGTCTGACATCGTCGTTACTTCCTACGTCAAACCCTCGGCTCTGGCGCCGAGTGGCAATGTGCCCGCTGATGAATCGACCAGCACCCTAGCTCACTCTGCGTGGCCGCGCACCAAATGGCCACGAATTCCGCAAAGGAGGGTCGCACCAGCCACCGCTGCAGTTTCGGCGCGAAGCACGCCAGGACCCAGATCCACTCTGTGGGCAGCAGCCTCCAACTCGGCCTCGGTCCAGCCTCCTTCGGGTCCGATGAGCAGGGTGTGATTCATCGAGGACGGAGCCTCTCCACCCTTCTGAGCGACGGCTGCACCCGCCCATCCGAGAGCCTCTGCGGCAGCTATCGGCCCGACCACCTCTGGCAGCCAGACCCGACGCGACTGACACGCAGCGCTTCGAGCGACGGCATCGAGACGCTCGAGGGCCTTGTCGGCCTTGGCTTCGCGCCACCGAACCACCGAGCGTGACGACTCGATTATGGCTATGCGGTCAACGCCCAACTCGGTGAGCTTTTGGATGGCCCAGGAGGTGCGGTCACCCTTCACGGCGGTGATGCCGATGGTGATCAGGGGCGCCGGTCTCGCGACCGTGACCACGTCGCCAGCGGGCGTCGGTTCGGCGCCAAATCGCGCCGCACGCCACCGGCCGCATCCGTCGCTGACGGTAATCGCATCGCCTTCGCGCAAGCGCCGCACGCGGCCGAGATGATGAAGGTCTTGCTCGCTCAGCACCGGCTGTTCGACGTCGTCGACGAACACGTGAGGTCCGCCCGAGCCGTCGGGATGATCGCCCGGATTGGCCATTGGTGGTGTTACCGGAACGCCGACTTGATCTTCGACAAGAAGCCCTCGTCTGGGCCTTTGACCGATTCGCTTCGCAGGTCGGCCAGTTTGCGGATCAGGTCTTCCTGCTCGTGAGGCAACTTCGTGGGCACGACCACCCGAAGCGACACGTGCAGGTCGCCGCGACCGCGGCCCTCCAGCCTCGGAACGCCAAGCCCGCGCAGCCTGATGACCTCGCCGGGCTGAGTGCCGGGGCGGATCTCGAGGGTCTCGACACCGTCGAGGGTCTCCAGTTCGATCTCTGCGCCGAGTATTGCTTGTGCCACGGAGACGTCGACCTCGCAGAACAGGTGGTCTCCGTCGCGTTCGAAGCGCTCGTGCGCCTGAACCTGGACGTGCACGTAGAGATCGCCCGGTGGGCCACCGCGCTGGCCTACGGCTCCCCTGCCGGTGAGGCGCAAGGTCGAACCGGTGTTGACGCCCGCAGGCACCCGCACCTCTAGTTCCTCGTCGCTGATGATGCGCCCCTCGCCGCCACATTCGCGGCACGGGTCGGGTATCACCGTTCCCTGACCGTTGCATTCGGGGCACATTCCGGTGGTGACCATCTGGCCCAGGATCGACTGTCGAACCTGGCGCACCTGCCCCATGCCGTTGCATGTGCCACAGGTAGCGACCGAACTGCCCTCGGACGCACCTGAGCCATCACAAACCTCGCAGCGCAGGGCAGTGCGTAGAGAGATGGGCATCTCGGCGCCGAACACCGCTTGCTCGAAGGTCAGCGTCGCAACGACCTCTTGATCGGCGCCTCGCGGCGGGCCGGCGGGGCGACCCCGACCAGCGCCGCCACCGAAGGGGTTCTGACCGCCGAAGAACATCTCGAAGATGTCGTTGATGCTGCCGAATCCCTGGCCACCGAAGGGGTCGAAGCCCGCTCCTACACCAGCCTCACCGTAGCGGTCGTAGTTGGCGCGTTTGTCAGGATCGCTCAGAACCGCGTACGCGGTCGAGACCTCCTTGAACTTGGCCTCGGCCTCTGGATCGTCTGGGTTGGCGTCGGGGTGCAGCTGTCTGGCCAGCTTCCGGTACGCCTTCTTCAGCTCTTCGGACGTGGCGCTGCGCGATACGCCGAGGAGTTCGTAGTAGTCACCGGACACGCCAGCAATTGTGACAGCTAATCGAACCAGTCCCTACCCAATGGCAGATCGCGAACCGCGATTCACGACTCTGACAGAGACTCGCCAAGGGTTTCGCTGACCACATTCACCGCCGCCAGAGCCCGCGGATAGTCCATACGGGTCGGACCCAAGACGCCAACCGATCCGGCGCGTTGACCATCGACCTCCAACGGTGCCAGCACGACCGAGCACTCGGCGAAGGGCAGCCCGGTCTCTGACCCGATCGCAACCGATAGGCCACGATCGAGCAGGTCCTTGATCATGGTGACCACCACGAGCTGCTGCTCGAGGATGGTCAGAACACTGCGCACCGTCTCGACGGCCTCGAACTGGGCTGCCATGTTGGCCGCGCTGCCCACGAACACCTGCGACCCGTCTGAGACCGCACCGATGGCCATCAGGGCTGCGTCGACCACGGCGTCGGTCGACTCGTGACCCGTTGGAATTCGGTCGAGACGTGCGGTCGGCGTTTGGCCGATGAGCAGCTTGGACAGCGCCACGGTGGCAGCCCCTGCCGCTGCGTCGTCGACAGTCTCGGCCACCTCGAAGTCGTGACGTTCGACCGTGCCGCTGGACAGGACCAGAACCACCAGCGCCCGACCAGGGGCAAGCAACACGACCTGTACAGACCGAATGGTGGCCGGGTCGTGGCTGGGGCCTACGACCACACCGGTATAGGGGGTCAGCGACGAAAGCAGCTTCGACGTGCTGCGCAGGCGGTCTTCGATTGCACCCTGGGCCAGCATGAAGAAGTCGCGTACTTTGCGGACCTCGGTGGGGGCCAGAGACCCCTCGCCGCCCATCTGGTCGACAAAGTAGCGATAGCCCTTTTCTGTGGGCACCCGCCCGGCGCTGGTGTGGGGCTGGTGGAGGAACCCCAGGTTCTCCAACGCCGACATCTCGTTGCGAATGGTGGCCGACGAAACCCCCAGCCCGGCTTCGCGCACCAATGCGCCCGAACCGACGGGTTGCGCGGTGCCGATGTACTGCTCGACCACAGCGCGCAGCACCGAGGCCTTGCGATCGTCGAGCTCGTCGGAATCGTGAACGTCGGCTGCCATGACTGTCCTACCCTCCCGGTGATCATAGAAGGATCGTGGCCCGAACCGCCGGGGCCGCGGGCGGCGGGTCCGGCCGCACTGTGGCAGCCGGACCCAACACCCTCAGTTGATGCCCTTGTCGTGACCTTCCCAGTAGGGCGCCCGCAGCTCGCGCTTGAGCACCTTCATGGCACCCGACAGGGGCAGCGGCTCGGCGCGGAACTCGACGCTCTTGGGCACCTTGTAGCCGGCGATCGACTCGCGGGCGTAGGCGATGATCTCCTCGGCGGTGACCTCGGTGTCGGGGTTGGGCACGATGATGGCGTGCACCTGCTCGCCCCACAGCTCGTGAGGAATGCCGATGACGGCAACCTGGGCCACGGCCGGGTGGGTCGAAATCGCCGACTCGACCTCGGCCGAATAGACGTTCTCGCCGCCCGACACGATCATGTCCTTGACCCTGTCGACCAGGAACAGATAGCCGTTCTCGTCGAGATAGCCGGCGTCGCCTGTGTGGTACCAGCCGCCGCGGAACACCTCCTCGGTGGCTTCGGGCTTGTTCCAGTATTCGATCATGAAGTTGCCGGCCTTGGCGCAGACCTCGCCGATCTCGCCCTGGGGCAACACGTTGCCCTCCTCGTCCTGAATCGACAGCTCGACACCGATGACCGGCTGGCCCACAGAGCGCAGGCGCGGGCTGCCGGCGACGTGGTCTTTGCCGCTCAGGAAGGTCAGCACCGCAGATGCCTCGGTCATGCCGTAACCCTGGGTCAGCTCGACTCCTGGAAGGTCGGCGAGCAGGCGGTCGAGGATGGCAGCGGGCATCGGCGAGGCCCCGTAGGTCAACTTCTGCCAGCTGGCCAATTTCTCGGGTGAATAGTCGGGGTGCTGCAGCACCATGCCGATCATCGTCGGCACCATGACCGTCTGCGTGATCTGCTCGGCCTGGGTCAGGGCGATTACCCCCGCCGGGTCGAACAGCGGGATGAACACCGTGCGGCCCCCCAACGGGGCTATGGCCAAGATGCCAACCATCGATGCGGCGTGGAACATCGGCGTCTGCATCAGATACACGGCATCCTCGTCGATGCCGCCCAGGGCCACACCCGAGTGATACACGTTCAGCATCTCTGCACGCTGGTCCAGCAGCACACCCTTGGGCAGGCCGGTCGTGCCACCCGTGTACATCAACACCACCGGCGAGTCCTCCTCGGGCTCTTCGGGGCGCGTGGGGGTGGCGTCGGACAGCAGGTCCTCGTACTTGGACGTGTGAGGAACGTCGCCATCGCCGATCAGCACAACGTGGCGCAAAGGGCTGTCGCCCGATTGGGTGATGGCCTGGTCGATCAGACCCGCGAAGAACGCATCGACGAAGATGACCTCGGTGCCAGAGTCGCGGATGATGTAGTCGAGTTCCTTGCCCGCAAGACGCAGGTTCAGCGGGTTGATGACGCCGGCGCCAAGGAACGCCGCGTGATAGAGCTCCTCGTATTGGTGACCATTCAGCGCCATGACGGCGAACCGATCGGTGGGGCCTACACCGAGGCGATTGGCGAGCACATCGCACAGGCGAAGAACACGATCTGCGTGTTCTCGCATCGTGGCTCGATACCCGCCCGAGACCATCACCTCCTTGTCTCCGTACTTATCGATGGCCGGATAGAAGATGCGCGGATAGACGAGTTCCTTCATGCACAGATCATAGGTGGGTGTGACCCATGTCGCTCCTGGCCGCTGGCCGATTCGGTCGCGTAACCGCGACTGCGTTGGGGCGTCTCGAGGGTCGAAGGACAGGAGAAGCCCAGTGACAGCCGCCGACAACCCACGGGCGCGAGATTCGAGGCGCACGAGCCTCCTGATGACGGCCGCCGGGCACGTCCTGCGCAACTCGGGCCGAGTCGCAGAAGCTGAGGAGACCTACCGCGAAGCGGTCTCGTTCGACACGGCCAACACCGCGGCGCATCACTTCCTCGGCGACGTACTCGCCGACCTGGGACGCCATGACGACGCGCTCAGCGCCTACTCGACCGCTGCCCAACTGGGCGGGTACTCGCCTCGTGAGGCCGACATCCTGGTCAGGCTGCTGCATCACGCAGGCAAGCGAGACGAGGCCATCGGTGTGGTCAGTCGCTGGGTCGCAATGCACCCAGACGACCCCATCGGGCGGCACATGCTGGCAGCGTGCGGCTCGGCGCCGACACCAGAGCGGGCCGACGACGACTATGTGACCGTTCTGTTCGATGGCTACGCAGCCTCGTTCGACCAGTCGCTGGGCCGGCTGGGCTATCGCGCTCCAGAGCTCGTGGTCGACGCTGTTGGCGAGGCGGTCGGGGATGCACGGGCCGACCTGCGCGTGCTCGACGCCGGATGCGGAACAGGCCTGTGTGGCCCGGGCCTGCGGCCTTTCGCCCAGACCCTCACGGGGGTCGACCTGTCGGGCGCCATGTTGCAACACGCCCGCGAGCGGGGTTGTTATGACGAGCTGATCCAAAACGAGCTCACCGGTTACCTCGGCGATGGCCCAGATCGATTCGACGTGATCGCGTCGGCCGACGTGCTGATCTACTTCGGAGATCTGACGGCCGTGCTCGGTGCTGCGGCATTGGCGCTGGCGCGCGGAGGAACGCTGGTGTTCAGCGTCGAAGCCGACCCCTCACCTGAGGCCGCCTACTCGCTGCAACACCACGGCAGGTTCGCCCATTCGCGCGAGCACCTTCGTGGTTCGATCGCGAAAGCCGGGCTCGACCTGGTGGCGTTGTCGCCCGACGTCTTGCGCAACGAAGGTGGCCAACCAGTCGACGGATTCGTGGTCACAGCGTACAAGCCTCGTCCGCAGGCGTAACCGTCCACCAGCACGGTCGTCATGCACGCAACCAACCCCCAGATCGGAGACTCATGAGCACCGAATTCACCAAGGAAGACGTAGAGAGCCTGGCGGCAAAGCTCGACAGCCTCGATCTGACCGAGGCCGAACAGGCGGTGCTGGGCGGAATACTCGAGCGGGCCGCTGCTGCCGACGACGAGGTGTCGGGGTTCTCGTTCGACGGCAAGGGCTGGGGCGGTCGACCCGACGGCGGCGCCCAGCGATGGAAGATCGAGGAGGGCGAGACCCTCAAGCTCGGCGACGGATGGAAGGTCGACTCTGCCAAACTCGGCGGCTCGCTGGGTCTCAAGTGGTGAGCGATTGAACGCTGCTCGTTAGGCGCTGTTGGCTAGTCGTCGAGCTTCAGCGCCGACACGAACGCTTCTTGAGGCACCTCGACACGACCGATCGACTTCATGCGCTTCTTGCCCTCTTTCTGGCGCTCGAGGAGCTTGCGCTTGCGCGTGATGTCGCCGCCGTAGCACTTGGCCAGCACGTCCTTGCGCTTGGCCTTGACCGTCTCGCGGGCGATGATGCGGCCGCCGATGGCAGCCTGGATGGGCACATCGAACAGCTGGCGAGGAATCAGCTCGCGCAGCTTCTCGGCCATCCGCCGCCCATAGTCGTATGCCTTGTCGGTGTGCACGATGGTGCTGAAAGCATCGACCGGCTGGGCGTTCAACAAGATGTCGACCTTCACCAGCTTGGCCGCCTGGTAGTCGGACGGCTCGTAGTCGAGCGACGCGTAGCCCTGGGTGCGGCTCTTCAGCTGGTCGAAGAAGTCGGTGACCACCTCGGCCAGCGGAATCTCGTAGGCCAGCTCGACCCGCTCGGGCGACAGGTACTCCATGCGGGTCATGTTGCCGCGACGGCTCTGGCACAGCTCCATGACCTGGCCGGTGTAGTCGGTGGGCGTCAAGACGCTGATCTTCAGCATCGGTTCTAAGATGACTTCGACGTCGGACATGTCGGGCAGTTCGCTGGGGTTGTCGACCGCAATGACGTCGCCGCCCTTGGTGGTGATGCGGTATTCGACCGAGGGTGCGGTGGCGATCAGCGCCAGGTCGAACTCGCGCTCGAGCCGCTCGCGCACGATCTCCATGTGCAACAGGCCGAGGAAGCCGGTGCGAAACCCGAAACCGAGGGCGCCCGAGGTCTCGGGTTCGAACGTGATCGACGCATCGTTGAGCTTGAGCTTCTCGAGGGCCTCGCGCAGGTCGGCGAAGTCGTCGCCCTCTACCGGATACAGACCACAGAACACCATCGGCTTGGGTTCCAGATAGCCGGGCAGTGGTTTGTCGGCGCCCTTCGACGCCGTTGTCACCGTCTCGCCCGACTTGGCCTCGCCGACGTCCTTGATACCCGCGATCAGGTAGCCGACCTCGCCTGGGCCCAGGGTGTCGACCTTCATCGGCGCGGGCACCCGAACGCCGATCTCCTCGGCTTCGTGAACCCCGCCAGCCTGCATGAACCGCACCTTCTCGCGCGAGTGCATCTGGCCGTTCATCACCCGAACCGACGACACAACACCGCGGTACTGGTCGAAGTAGCTGTCGAAGATCAGGGCCTGAAGCGGGGCGTCGACATCGCCCACGGGCGGCGGGATTCGCTCGACGATGGCATCGAGCAACTCGGGTACACCCTGGCCCGTTTTGGCGCTGATGCGCAAGATCTCGTCTGCGGGGATGCCCAGAACCTGCTCGATCTCGCCGGCGTACAGGTCGGGGTCGGCGGCGGGTAGATCGATCTTGTTCAGGCAGGCGACGATCTCGAGGTCGTGTTCGAGGGCCTGGTAGCAGTTGGCCAGGGTCTGGGCCTCGATGCCCTGGGCCGCGTCGACCACCAGCACCACGCCCTCACACGCGGCCAGCGAGCGGCTGACCTCGTACCCGAAGTCGACGTGGCCGGGGGTGTCGATCAGGTGCAATACGTGGTCGTTCCAGTTGACCCTGACGTTCTGGGCCTTGATGGTGATGCCGCG
>JAGQSP010000168.1 GCA_020439485.1 Acidimicrobiales bacterium
GCGACGCTGATGTCGATGTTCTTCTCGATGAAGGCCATGGGTATCTGGGGCGAGCGGGGCACCAACATGCTCGATACCGGAGCGCCGTTCTATGACGTGTACGAATGCGCCGACGGCGAGTATGTGTCGATCGGGTCGATCGAGCCCCAGTTCTACGCCCAGCTGATGGAGCTTTCGGGCCTGGGCCAGATGGATCTGCCCGCCCAGATGTCGCGCGGTGACTGGCCCGACATGAAGCACAAGTTCGCCGAGGTGTTCCGCACCAAGACCCGCGACGAATGGTGCGAGATCATGGAGCACACCGATGTCTGTTTTGCTCCGGTCCTCTCGCTCGACGAGGCCACGGCACATCCACACAACGTCGAACGTCAGACCTTCATCGAGGTCGACGGCGTGGTGCAGGCGGCACCGTCGCCGCGGTTCTCGGTGACCACCCCCGAGGTCAAGGGGCCCGCAGCCGTTCCGGGTGCCGACACCGACGCTGTGCTCGCCGAACTCGGCAAGTCCGACGATCAGATCGCCGCCTTGCGACGGTCGGGCGCCGTCGCCTGATGGCGACCATCGTCTTCTTTCACGCCCATCCAGACGACGAGGCCATCGCCACCGGCGGCACGATGTTGCTGGCCAGTCGGGCCGGCCACCGAGTGATATTGGTGGTCGCCACACGGGGCGAGGTCGGCGAGGTGGCCGAAGGCTTCCTCGAGCCCGGCGAGACGCTGGGTGCCCGGCGCAGCCTCGAGACACAGACCGCCGCTTCGATACTGGGCGTTCATCGCGTTGAGTTTCTCGGATACGAAGACTCGGGGATGATCGGCGAGCCCACCAACGACAATCCGGCGTGCTTCTGGCAGGCCGACGTCGATACCGCCGCCGGCCGCTTGGCAGAACTGTTGGCCGACGAGACCGTCGACGTGCTGAGCTGCTACGACGACCATGGCGGATATGGCCACCCCGACCACATCATGGTCCACAGGGTCGGTCATCGTTTTGCCGAGCTCGCGGGCGTGTCGAGGGTGTACGAGTCGACCATCAACCGCACCCAACTGCGCGAGCAGATGGCGGCGGCCGCAGCCGAGCGGCCAGAGATGGTCGACGAGATCGGCGAGGTCGGCGACGACTTCGGATCTCCCGACGAGATCATCACCACAGCGGTCGACGTCGTGGCGGTAATCGATGCCAAGCGCAGGGCGATGGCCGCCCACGCCAGCCAGATCGGCGAAGATTCGTTCTTCCTAGCCATGGATCCCGAAGTGTTCGCCAGGGCATTTGGAACCGAGTGGTACATCCGAACCGATCTGGCGCCCGCGGGGCGCGAGGATTGGATCATCGACGAACCAGCACCCGCTCAGGAGCCGACCAGGTGAGCTTGTCTCCAGACACTCCAGATCTGCCCGCATCGCTGATGCCCCTGTACGACGAGGCGATGGCTGTGGCCGATGCGTCACCTGCCAGCGCCTCGGCACTGTTGCGCCTGCTGCTGCGGGCGCTGATCAAGTCGGCGGGTCGGGGCGGGCGAGATCTGCGCGCCGACCTGGAGGCGCTGGTCGCCGGCGGTGCCGACGTGGGCATATTGCGAGCGCTCGATGCTGCCGGTCTTTCCGAGACCCATTCACGACGCCCCGGCGAGATTCAGCTCACCGACGGACATTCCGATGTGCGAAACCTGTCGGTGCTGGTGGCCGTCGTGGTGCGGGCCACAGGGGGCGGTCGGTGATAACGCTGCACCTGGTAGTCGCCTGGTGCGCTGTCATCGGCACCGGTATTGCCGGGGCCTGGGCGCTGCTCGCCAACTTCGTACCCGCTGTTCGGGGCAAGCCGATGTGGTGGTTCATGGCCCTGGCCCAGGGGTTGATGATCGTGCAGGTGGTACTGGGCGTGATCTTGTTGGCAGGCCTCGACTACGAAGCGCACGAACGCCATGTGTTCTATGGCTTCTTGACCTTCATCGCCATCGGAATCATCTACGCCTACCGCCAGCAGATGGAGCACAAGCTCTTCCTGCTGTACGGGCTGGGCACCCTCTTCGTGATGGGGTTGGGCATCCGCGCCATGTCGTTCGCCCTGTGAAGCGTCCTGTCTCGGCGCCCCGGTAGGGGCGCCAGAGACAGACACTTCGTTCTAGGCGGGGCAGGGTGAGGCTTCGCCCACCTGGCGACGCTCGGCATCGAGGTCGGTCGGGTCGTACTCGGGTGTGTTGTCGACACACTCGGCCGGTCCCTGTGGGATGAAGAAGCCCATGTCGTGGTCGGTGATCAGGGTTGTGGCCCCGATGCTCAGCACCTCACCCTCCATGGTCAGCGGGTCGATGTCGCTGTCGATGTCGTCTGGGCCGATGTCGGGCAACGACATGTTCCACGAGATCGGCACTCGCACCAGGCGCACGAAGTACTCGCCCGGATCCAGATCGCCGAACCAGTAGATGCCGGGCTGGGCCGTATCGCCGTCGAGGTTCTGCGAATACGTGGTTGCAACCAGATTCCGGTCGACGTCGTACAGTTCGATCCGAACGCCGTTCTGGCCGACCTCTTCGGGATCCTGGATGCCGTTGGCATTCTCGTCCAGCCAAACCCGGCCGCCGATGCCGTTGACAGACTTGTTCAACAGCAGGCCTGCATGGCTGGTCTCGATGGCCGGCGGCGCCGAGCCGTCGGCATCGAACACCACATAGTCGACCGGGAAGAAGGCCACGGTGTCGGCCAGCCACGACCCCTGCGGGGCGATCAGCGGGATGCGCACATCGAGGTCTTCCCCGGCGGCCCAGTACTGTCCCACGCCTGGTGTGGCCTGGACCCTCACCGCTCTGACCGCCGACAGATCCTCTGGGCTGGTCGTCCAGTCGTTGTCGCACCCGCCCGGAGCCGCGGCACCCGCCGCCGAGCCGAACAGCTCGGGACGGCACGGATCGGACGACATCGAGTACGACACGGTGACCGTGACATTGCCCGGCTTGGCGAACACCTCGGCAAGACCGCTGAGCGACGGCGTGTACTGCGAACCGATCGGGTCGCCGGTCAGCGGCGATACATCACCCGGGTAGGGCAACACCTGATAGGCCACCAGGCCGCCGGTCGCCACGTTGCCGTTGTTCTCGAGTTCGATGCGGATGCTGCCCGGGCCATGCGATGTGGTCTGGGCGATACACGG
>JAGQSP010000169.1 GCA_020439485.1 Acidimicrobiales bacterium
CCATCGCCCTCAGTTCGCGCGCCACAAGCGCGCCGAGTTCACCCGCTGCTCCGGTGACCAGGATCGTTCTCGAGCTCAACTGCGGCACCTTCCAGGCGAGTTGATGGCGAGGTGTGTACCGCGCTCATCGGACCTACGATGCCCTTGTGAGCGACTCAGGTTCAAGCAACCCGGAAGATCCCTTCTCTGGCCTGCCCTTCTTCGCAGATCTGGGCAAGTTGCTGGGTTCGTCGTCGGGCCCGGTCAACTGGGACGCGGCCAGGCAGTTTGCATTGGGTTTGGCCACCGACGGAGGTTCAGAACCCAACGTCGACCCAACCCACCGGGTCAAGCTCGCCGACCTGTCTCGCATCGCCGAGCTTCACGTAGCCAAGTCGACCGACCTCGACCTCACCGTCGACGGGGCCTCGGCGGTTGTTGTTCCGGTCACACGTTCGGAGTGGGCGCGTCGCACCCTCGCCGACTACAAGCCCCTGTTCGAGAGCTTGGCCCAGGGGCTCAACGCGACCCCGCAGGGCGCGGGCGACGACGACCCCGCCGCCCAACTGCTGGGCGGAATCATGAAGATGATCGGCCCGATGACCACGGCCATGAGCATCGGTTCGATGGTGGGCCACCTGGCGGCTCGCGGACTCGGCGGATACGACCTGCCGATCCCGCGCCCGAGTTCTCGCGAGCTGATGGTGGTCGATTCGAACGTCACAGCATTCGCCACCGAGTGGAGCGTGCCCTTCGACGACGTGGCCCTGTGGATGTGTATCCACGAGTTCGTGCACCACGCTCTGTTCGGCGTCGAGCACGTCCGCGAACGGTTCGAGACCTTGCTCAACGCATACACGGCCGGGTTCCAGTCTGCGGACGGGTCGGCCCTGGAGGCCAAGCTCGGAGACATCGAGCCCACAACCGATCTGGCGGGCCTCCAGCAACAGTTGCAGAGCCTGTTCGGCGACCCCGAGGTGCTGCTGGGCGCAATGCGCACCCCAGCTCAAGAGGCAGTGGTCAGAGACCTCGAGGCACTTCTGGCCGTCGCGGTCGGCTGGGTCGACTACCAAATCGACCACATCGCCACCGGGCTCATCGCCAGCTCGGGCCAGATCGCGGAAGCGATCAGACGCCGCCGCGTCACTGCGGGCCCCCAAGACCGCTTTGTCGAAAAGATGCTGGGGCTCGACCTTCGACGAGACCTGGTAGAGCGAGGGCGAGGCTTCGTCTCGGGCGTGATCGAGCGCTCAGACCACGACCAGCTCGCCAAGCTGTGGCACGATCCTCGCTGGATACCCACGCCCAACGAGGTCGACGCTCCCGGACTTTGGCTGGCCCGCATCGAGCTGCCCGACCTGGACTGAGTCAGACGCCGCCGTCTGGCGGCGAAGCCTCGTCTGGTCCTTCCACACCCTCGCTGTTGCGGAACCGCTGGCGCAGACGGTCGACGCGGGGATCGGTCATGACCCGCCGCTTGAGCCTGTCAGCAGGTGTGTCGGCGCCGCGGGCGACAGCCTTCAGACCGCCGAGGTAGAAGAACGCTCCGATGCTGGCCGCAAAGGCCAACACGAGAAAGCCGATCTGGATGGGCAACGAGGCGAAGCCCAGCACCGGTACCAGCGCCGAGATCACCCACACCAGCTGAAAGCGGGTCTCGAACTGGGCGAACGAGCGGCCCTGGTTGGCGTCGGGGGCGTCGCGCTGAACGATCGCGTCGAACGAGAGCTTGCCCAAGCTGGTCGACACACCGACGCTCAGAGCCAGCACCGCAGCCAGGCCGCGGGTAGGCGACGCAGCAGCTATGAATGCGACGAACGCAGCCAGCACCAGCACGCCACCCAGGATGTGCTCTTCGCGCAGCATCCGACGCAGGCTGGGGGCCAAGATCGCACCCGTCAGCGAACCGACCACACCCAGGGCCCCGATCAGACCGAACCAGCCGATGGCAGCATCCTCGGCCCGCAGCCAGAACACGACCAGGAACGTCAAGAAGCCGACCATGCCGCGCAGCAAGGCCATTGCGGATGCGGCCAACAAGATGCCGGCGCTTCGCAACTCGGCGCGCTCGAGGTCGTCGACGGCGTTCTCGGCAACCACGCTCGACGGCAGCTTGGATGCCATGAC
>JAGQSP010000170.1 GCA_020439485.1 Acidimicrobiales bacterium
GGTGGGCACGCAGGACGAGGAAGAGAGATCCTGCGAGGACGGTGCCGGCGCCGGTGAGGCCCGGCAGCAGCCAGGTGGGTGTATCGCCGCTCTGGTCAACGCCGCTGGATTGCTCCTCGACGGCCGCTTCTGCCGGTGATTCGAGGTCGATGGGTGGGGGAGCGGGTGTGGCTTCCGGAGGGGCGGTCGGGGCCGTCTCCGATGGAGGTACCGGAATCGGATCTTCGGGAGTGGTCTCCTGCGGCGCCATCTCAACCGGGGGTTCAGCGTCGGGGATCTCTAGTTCCCAGCCCGGGTAGATCAGGTCGGGATTGGTCAATGTGCGGCCATCGGGTTGGACGATGTCGTCGGAGGCTTCGAAGATCTCGTCGTAGCGGGTGGGGTCGCCGAGCTCCTCGTCGGCGATGTCCCACAACGTGTCACCGGGCTCGACCACGTAGGGGCTGTCCTCGGGATCGACCGGTCTGGTGGCTTCGCTCGCAGGGAGTTGCAGCACCGTTCCCGCGGTGAGGAATCCCGGTCCGTCGGGAAACAGATCGGGGTTGAGGTCGACGATCTCGGTGAACCGAGTGCCGTCGCCGAGGTGCGTTTCAGCGATCTTCCACAGGCTGTCATGGGCCCGGGTGGTGTATGGCTCGGTTGCCGGAGCAGCCTTCGCCAGCTGGACCGGATCCGGTGCGGCTTCACCGACCGATTCCACTGGGGATGCAGCAGAAGAAGTGGTCTGGACCTTGGGAATGCTGTCCGCCTGAGCCGGGGTAGCAGCCAGGGTGATGCTGAGCGGTTGTGCGACGGCGAACAGGACCGCGGCCGAAGCTACCAACTGGGATGCCAGTTGCTGCCCGGCTCCGAGACCTCGCAGCTGTGGCGCGCGCACACCACGTATGGCAGCAACGATCTCGGTGAGCAGGCAGAAGGCCATCACAGCCCACGCGATCCACGAGGTGGCGCCGATGATGATGAGCGCGACGCTGCCGTCGTCCGGGCTCAGCAGCCTGAGTCGCAGATCGGTCAGGTCGACGGTCCATGGCGTTGCACCGAGCGCGACGAGTAGCACCGGCACCCCGGCGAGCGCGGCCACGATTAGGAGGACGGCAACAAGGCCTCGGGCTCGGGACTGGGTGCGATTCATCGCTCGACTCCTCCAGTTGTTCTGATCAGGCGTGCTGACGCGTCACCGGTCACCGTGAGATCTCCGATGCCGACCATCGAGAGGAATGTCGGTTCGTAGGTGTCGGTGACGTGGACGACCAGGGTGGTGCCGCCGGTGATCGTGACGGTTCCCCCGACTCCGGCGGCGGCGAGGTACTGCTCGGCGGCACGTCGGGCAGCGGCGGCGTCGAGGGCGATGTACCGGCCTTCGACCGCCGGGGCTGCCTCCACCTGTTGTCCACCGGCGCGGGCTGCTTGGGCGGCGACGTCGTGGGCGCGCTGCTGCGCGTGGACCTGACCGCCGAGGTCGACGGCCAGGCCGACCAGCGTCATCATCACGATGGTGGCGGTGACGACCCAGATGCTGATTGAGCCGCGTTCGTTGTGGCGTCGTGTCATGGTGACCGCTCCCGCCGTGTGTCGATCGGGCTGGTCATCGTGGCCGAGATGGTCTGGGTTCCAGGCACTCCCGGCACAGACAGGTCTGAGAGGTCGAGAAGGCACGACACGGTCACGTCGACCTGAGCTGGCGTGCCGACATCGTGGGAGAACTGCTGGGTATCGATATCGACGTCGACGCGCAGGCAGTTGATGCCCTGGTTGGCGAGGTTGGTGACGGCCGCGTCCTTCGCTGCCTTCTTGGCGTCGGCCTCGACGCGCAGGATGGAGGCCGAACGGGCAGCGTCGGCAGCGGCCGACTCCACGGAGTGACGCACGACGGCGGTGCGGCCGCCGAAGATGATGAGTCCCACGAACAAGGCGAAGGCCGGTAAGGCGATGGCGGCCTCGATCGAAGCAGATCCCCGGTCATCTCGCCGCTTCATGGTGCGGTCACCCGTTCGACGGGGACGGTGGCGCTCTGGCGGATCACCGGGCTCCAGCCGGGGATCACGCTGAGGCTGCGGGCCTCAACGACCACGGTGGCGGTGGTCGTCGTACGTTCGGCTTGGGCGACGGCCTGTTGGAGGACGTCGTTGCCGATGTCGTCGATGAAGGCGTTGGCGGCATCGACACCGCGCGATTCGCTTCCGGTCTCGGCACCGGCTGCTCGTGCACCTTCTTGTGCGGCGGCGATCGCGACCGTTCGGGCGTGGTAGTAGAGCGCGGCCTGCATCCCCAGGAAGAGGACCGCGAACAGAGCCG
>JAGQSP010000171.1:0-156 GCA_020439485.1 Acidimicrobiales bacterium
GTTGTAGACCTCGATCTCGTCGACGATGGCGGCCTCGCGCACGATGCGTTCGGCCCGGATGATCTCCTGCACCTGGTAGGTGAGGGTCTCCTTGTTTTCGAACAGGAAAGTCAGGTACTCGCCGAGGTGCACCCGGCGCGGCCGCTTGACCTCGAA
>JAGQSP010000171.1:220-7047 GCA_020439485.1 Acidimicrobiales bacterium
GTGCGTTCGATGAGGCGGGTCATTGCGTGTTCACTCCTCTGATTTCTCGACTGGGGTGGGGAAACCGTCAGGGCGATAGGCGCGGGCCAGGATCGACATGGGATGCATGGGGCGTCGGCCGGCGTGTTGGCCGAACTGGATGGCTGCCAGCGGACAGTCGGTGGCCCAGACCTCGGCATCGGCGGCGGCCTTCATCCCGTCGAAGGCCTTCTTGCCGATGCGGATAGAGACCTCGTAGCCCTCGGTCTTCATGGCATAGGTGCCGTCGTGGCCACAGCACTCCATGGTGGTGCTGGGCGTGACGCCTGGAATCTTGCGGATCAGGTCGCGGCCCTTGAAGCCGACCGCCTGAGCCCTGAGGTGGCACGGGGCGTGGTACGAGACGTTGCCCGGTGTCGATTTGAAGTCTTCGTTGAAGCGTTCCTCGCGGCGGATCGACCACAGGAACTCCGAAGGGTCCATCACCTGCTCTGCCAGCTTGGCCGCACGGTCGCGGTCGTCCTCGTCGACGAGGTCGGGGTATTCGTTGCGCAGCATCATCGAGCAGGTGGGGTTGATGGCCAAGACCTTCTTGCCCGCAGCCACGTGCGGCTCGAGCTTGTCGAGGTTGTTCTTGGCCTTCTTGCGAAGGGTGTCGAGGTCGCCCGATTCCCAAGCCGGCATGCCGCAGCAGTTGAGCCCCTTCTCGCAGGTGATGTCGACGCTGTTGGCCCGCAAGACATCGACGGTGTCGCGGCCGATCTCGGGTTCGTTGTGCTGCACGTAACACGTCTGGAACAGCACGGCCTCGCCCTGTGAGGGGTCGTCGTGGACGAGCCCCTCGTTCTGGGCCCACTTCTCGAACGTGCTGCGGGCGAACTCGGGAAGCTCCTTGTCGGGGTGGATGCCGAGGACCTTCTCGAGGAACTGACGATGCAGCTTCGATCGTGAATTGAGCTTGTTGGCGGCGCCCATGCTGGCCCTGGCTGCCACGGCGGTGCGGTCGGGGTCGCCGAGCACCTTGTCGCGAAAGCTCGTGCCGTTCTCGCGGGTGCGCTGGGCCTTGTATCGGTGAACCAGCTTGGGGAAGTCGAGCTGGTACTCGTGCTCGTCGCGCACCGTGTAGGGGCACTGCACCTCGCAGAGCTTGCACTGGAAGCACTCGTCCATGACCTGGGCCGTCTCGGCCTCGGTGATCTTGCGCACGTCGCCGTCGTGACGATCGTCGATGAACGAAAACAGCGAGGGAAACGAATCGCAGAACTTGAAGCACATGCGGCAGCCATGGCAGATCTCGAACGTCCGCTCGATTTCCTTGGCCAGACCCTTTTGATCCCAGTAGACGGGATCGGACGGGTCATAGGAGAGGCCGTCGGTCGGCGAGTAGGAGATTGGTCCGCTTGATCCGGTCATGGCTGCCGATGTGCTTTCAGTTCGTATGGATTCTGGAAGGGCCGAGGCCGATCAGCTGATCGACTCGAGCATCTCCTGGAAGCGGCCGGCGTGGCTCTTTTCGGCCTTGGCGAGGGTCTCGAACCAGTCGGCGATCTCGTCGAAGCCCTCTTCGCGAGCGGCCTTGGCCATGCCCGGGTACATCTCGGTGTACTCGTGGGTCTCGCCGGCTACGGCCGACTTGAGGTTGGCGACGGTGTCGCCCATCGGCTCGTCGGTGGCGGGGTCGCCGACCGACTTGAGGTAGTCGAGGTGGCCATGAGCGTGGCCGGTCTCGCCCTCAGCGGTCTCGCGGAAGTTGCCGGCGACCTCGGGGTAACCCTCGACGTCGGCGATCTTCGCGAAGTAGAGGTAGCGACGGTTGGCCTGCGATTCGCCGGCAAACGCGTCCTTGAGGTTCTGGTGGGTCTTCGTGCCCTGGAGGCTCATGAACTTCTCCTTGGAGGATGGTCAGTGACCGTTGGTTTCGCCGACCGCGCGGGTCGACATCCGGACTCTAGCACTTTCTGGACTGATTCCAACTTTGTTGTCAGTCTTGATCTGGCGCGCTTATACTTCGTTTTCATGTATCCGTCATTGCTGGAGCGTCTAAGGGACAGGGGCTATCGCCTCACGTCGCAGCGGCGCGTCGTGGCCGAGGTTCTCGACGGCGACCACGTTCACATGACGGCCGACGAAGTGCTCGAGGCGGCGGTGGGCAGGCTCCCCGAGATCAGCCGTGCGACCGTGTACAACACCTTGCGCGAGCTGACCGAGTTGGGAGAGGTCCTCGAGCTCAATCTCGACGGCCGCTCTAAGCGTTACGACCCCAACGTCACCCGCGCTCACCACCACCTGGTGTGTGACGGCTGCGGAATGGTGTTCGACGTGCAGTTCGAGGTCGAGGCTCCGGCGCTCGCGGCGACCGAAACCCACGGCATGAAGCTGGGCCGGGCCGAAATCGTTCACCACGGTACTTGCCCGACCTGCACCAACTAGGCCAACCTTTGGCATGAGCCAAACCCCTGACCCGCTGTCCCTCCTGCCGATTTTCGCCGACCTCTCGAAGTCGGACATGAAGCGCGTCAACAAACTGATGGCCGAGACGACCGTCAAAGCCGGGCGCAACCTCGTCACCGAGGGCACCGTGGGACGTGAGGTCTTCGTGATCCGCGACGGCAAGGCGACGGTTCGCAAGGGGTCGCGTGTCATCGCCACCGTCGGTCCGGGCGATGTCGTCGGCGAAGGCTCGCTGATCTCGGGCGAGCCCCGCAGCGCCACGGTCACCGCCGATACCGACATGACGGTCGAGGTGCTCGATCGGCGCGAGTTCTCGTCGCTGCTCGAGGAGTTCCCTGGCATCGCCCGAAAGATCCTCGCCGCCACGATGCGCCATCTGCACACCGTTGATCCTTCGGTAGCTCACTGACCCTGGGCGACGAGGGTGCGGTCCCTCGTATCGGAACCCTCAACGAGGGGTCGCTTCACGCTGCCCTGAAGCAGATGTACGCCCGGCCCGGCGATCGTTTCGAGGCCCAGGTCGAAGGCATGGTGGTCGATCTGCTGCGCGCCGACGATGTGGTCGAGGTCCAGACCGGTTCGCTGGGTGCGATGGGACCCAAGCTCGATCGGCTGCTGGCTTCGCATCGCGTGGTCGTTGTGCACCCCATAGCCGAGCGCACTGTCTTGGTGCGGCCCGGCTACGCCGACCGCAAATCGCCCAAGCGGGGACGACCGGTCGACATCTTCGGCCAGCTGGTGTCGCTGCCCACCCTCTTGGACCACCCAAACCTGACGATCGATGTGGTCATGACGGTGGAGGAGAGGGTCAAGATCGAAGATCCCAAGATGAGGCGTCGGCGGGGCGGTTGGCGCACGGTGGATCGACGTTTGGTCGAGGTTGTCGACATCGTGCGCCTGAGCGGCGTCGATGACCTCGACGACTTCGTCCCATCGGGTCTCGCCGACGGATTCACGACCGCCGAACTGGCTGCCGCTGGTGGCTACGACCGCAACACCGCCCAGCAGATCGCATACTGCATGCGCGCCCTCGAGCGGTTCGAGGTGGTCGACCGCACCAGGGCGGGCTACTCGTACCGCTTCAGGGGCTGAGCCTGCTGCCGGTCAGGCGCGTACCTCGAAGGTTCGGGTGTGGTGGCCGGTGGCGCCGTCAGGCGCTGGAGGGCGCTCCTCGGCGGTCTGCACTGCACCGGTGCCATCGGTGGCGCGTACCTTGATCGTGTGCTCGCCGGGGGTTGCATCCCACTCGTACCACCACTGGCGCCACGATTCCTCGGTCTCGACGGGGCCCAGCGTGGTCTCGACCCAGGGTCCTTCATCGATGGAGATCTCGACCTTGGAGATGCCCCGCGTGGGCGCCCAGGCGACACCGGCCACGGGGTGTGTGCCGGCCTCGATCGACGAGAACTGGGGGACGTCGATTCGTGATTGGGTCTTGATGGGGCCTTCTTTGGCCCAGCCCCTTGGTATCCAGTAGCCGTCGGTGTCGAACCAGCCGGTCAGATCGATGCGCTCGAGCCACTTGGTGGCAGAGACGTAGCCGTACAGTCCGGCGACAACCAGGCGTGCTGGGAAGCCGTGTGCGGTTGGCAGCGGCTCGCCGTTCATGCCCACGGCGACCAGGGCGGTGCGACCGTCGTATGCCAGCTCGGTGGGGAAGCCCGAGGTCCAGCCGTCCACCGATGTGCTGAATATCTGAGCCCCCTGGGGCTTGACCCCGGCCTCGTCGAGAATCTCGGTCAGCGGCACGCCTATCCACTTGGCGTTGCCCACCAGATCGTCGCCGACACGGTTGGAGACACAGCTGAGCGTGACGTCGACCTCGGTGGTGGCCCGTTCGACCAGTTCATCGAACGTGATCTGGATCGGGTTGTCGACCAGACCTCCGATCCGCAGCGACCAGTTGGCGGGGTCGATCTGGGGAACTGTGAAGGCGGTGTCGATGCGGTAGAACTCGTCGTTCGGCACATAGAACGGTGTGATTCCGTCGATCGCGTCGGCGGTCAGCGACGAAGCCGGACCGGCGCTGGCGGTGGTGGTGGTGATCGGGGCTGTCGTGGTGGTGGTGTTGAGCTGAACCTCCGACCGGGCCGCCTCGACGTTGTATCGGCTGGCCAGGCTTCGGCCGATGACCGGCAGCGCCACAGCGGCACCGGTGCCGGCAGCCGCTGTGACCACGAATCGACGGCGAGACGCGTCTGCGTCTTCGATGGTCAGCGAGCGGGGTGCGCCAGCCAGCCCGAGCAGCCACCACAGCGAAGCCGTGCCGGCTGCCACTCCTGCAGCCGCGCCCAGCAGCGCCCAACCGCCCTGGGCCAGCGGATCCTGGATGGCGGCAGCAACACCGATGGCAGCTGCGACCGACATGGCGATCGGCGCCACGGCCCGCCGCCGGCGGGTTGCCGGCCCGAGGAGCGCGCCCAACAAGATGCTGATGATGACGATTCCGACGGCCAGGGCGTGCTTGTCGTATTCGCCGAAGGTCCGAATGCCCCACTTGACCACCGGGCTCGGAGAAAGATCGATCACCGAGTTGCCTATCGACTCGACGAGCGATGGCACCCGTTTGAACAGGCCGGCTACGAACTCGGTGGTGCCCAGTGCAAGGGCTGCAGCGAGCAGGCCCGACAATCGATCGGCCCCGGTCGAGCTAACGGGGTTGTCGGCTTCGGCGCTTGCCGTCTCGGCTGAGGAGATGTCGGACATGGTCCGATGCTAGGGAAACCCTCGGTGAGGTTGACCCGTGGTGGCACCAGTTCCGCGAATCTTCAGAAATGGACCTGTCACTGTGTGTGCTCGACGGACCGTAGTGTGCACTGCGAGTGACAGGAAGTGCACCGGGTGCTAGATTCCCGCGCTGTGAGTGGTTTCGGCAATCCCCAGTCTTTCGTGGCCCGCGGCGTGCTGGCGTTGGCGTGTCTGGGGCTGGCGGTTCCTGCCGTTGCAACGCCCGCCGCCGCCGAGTCTCGCCGAGCCGATCAGTGGGGTCTCGACCTGCTGGCCGCCGAGTTCGTCCAATCCGACGTCGATGGCTCTGGAGTGGTGGTCGCGGTGCTCGACACCGACATCGCTGCCGGCCACGCCGATCTCGTGGGTCAGCTGGTTCAGGGTTACGACTTCGTCGAGGACAGGCCCTTCGACCCGCTCGCGGCCGATCGACAAACCGCCCGGGTCGACCACGCGACGATGGTGGCGGCACTGATCGTCGGCGACGCGGATGGTGACGGCATCACCGGTGTGGCGCCAGGGGCCAGGGTGATGCCCGTTCGTGTGGTGCCAGATTTCGAACAGGGAACCACCACCGCGCTGGCAGAAGGCATCCGGTGGGCTGCCGACAACGGCGCCGACGTTCTGAACATCTCTATTCGCACTCGAACCGACAGCCCACGCGTTCGCCAGGCCGTCGAGTATGCGGTTGGCAAGGGTGTCGTAGTGGTGGCCTCAGGTGGTTCCGACGACGAAGGCCCGTGGTATCCGGCTGCCCTCGGCGATGTGATTGCCGTCGGGGCTGTAGGGCGCAACCTCGACCTCTACTCGGGTTCGCCTCGGGCTCCCTACATCGAGGTTGTCGCGCCCGGTGCCGACGTGGTGTCGGCCTCTGGCCGTGACGTCACGGGCTACTTGAATGGGCGCGGCACTTCGTTCGCGGCTCCTCATGTCGCCGGAACCGTCGCACTGATGCGTCAGGTCGCGCCCGAGGCATCGTTGCGCGAGATCCGTGAGGCGCTTCGCTCGACCGCCCGCGACCTCGGTCCGGCCGGGCGTGACGATGAGTTCGGATACGGCCTGCTCGACCTGGTCGGATCGGTCATGTGGATCGACCGTCGCGACCCCGAGCCACCGTCGGTGTCCCAGCTGGACGTCCAGGGTTCGAGCCTGGTGGTTGGCCTGGAAAGGGGGCCATCGTTCGACGTCTTGGCCCACGAGATCACCGTCGACGGTGAGGTGGTTGCCGTCACCGGCGCCGAGTCCTCCACCGTGAAGATCGACCTCGGCGAAGGCTCAGGGCAGAGGGTGGCGGTTCGCTCTCGTGACGCCGCCGGGCGAACGAGCCCGTCGTTCACCGTCGTCGCCGCCCCAATGGCCGTTCGTGCCGAGTCTCGACCCGGCGCGGTGTCGGTCACTTGGCAGTCGCCGGCACAGCCAGGAGTGGTGGCCTTCGACGTAGCGGTCGACGGCAAGGTCGTGGTGCGCGTGCTGAACGGCGAACTCACCGATCATTCGACGAACGTGTCGGTCGAGCCCGGCACCGCGCCGCAGATATCGGTGGCCGCAATCGGCCCTCACGGCATCGTCAGCTCGTGGGTCGAGGCCCCCAGGGCACAGGCGCTGGCCGAAAACACCGCACCATCTGCGCCCGGTTCGTTGTCTGCACAAGCTGCAGCTGCCTCGGTAGG
>JAGQSP010000172.1 GCA_020439485.1 Acidimicrobiales bacterium
GCCAGGTCGATACCGAACGACAACATCTCGTCGGTGCGGTGCAGATCCTTGTAGAGCTCGGTGCCCTGATCCAGATAGTCGGGATCGAACAGCCCGTCGTCGCCGATAGTCGTCAAACCACGCAGCACACGGAACAAGATGAAGAAGATCGGAATCTGCACCAGCATCGGCAGGCAGCCACCCAGCGGGTTGACCCCCTCGGCCTGGTACAGCGCCATCATCTCGGTGTTGAGGGTCTGACGATCGTCCTTGTGTTTGGCCTGCAAGCGCTTGATCTCGGGCTGCAAGCGCTGCATCGCCATCATCGAGCGGGTGCTCTTCAAGGTCAGCGGCGTGAACGCCACCATGATGATCAAGGTGAATACCGCAATCGCCAGCGCATAGTTGTGCGTGAACGAGTAGCAGGCAGCCAGCAGCGTGGCTATTCCCTTGAAGATGGGGTCGAAGATCACTCCCATCGGCTCACACGGCCTTTCCCTCGGCGCCTACGCCGAGTTTCTGTTGGGCTTCGGGGGGTTCGACAGAACCCCTCCTCGGGGGAACCGGATCCCAACCGGTCGGACCCCACGGGTGACACTTTCCGATGCGACGCAGCGCCAACCACGTACCCCGAAAGGCACCGTGCACCTCGATCGCCTCGACAGCAAAACTCGAGCAGGTCGGGTCGAAGCGACAAACCGGCGGACGCAGACGCGGCAGCTTCTGATACGCACGTACCATCCACACCAGTCCGCGTCCGACGGGGCTCACCGCGATTCATCCACGACGAGCAGGCGTTGACAACGCGGCGAACGTCTGATCGACGTCTTCGAGCAACTCGGGGAAATCGGGCTCCTGAGACCCCGAAGAACGCCATCCGATGAGGTAGATACCAGGCGCAATAGCGGCAGAGCGCGCCGAAAGCGCCGCCCGCAGACGGCGTCTGATTCGGTTGCGGGTGACGGCGTTTCCATTGCGACGACCGATGGCAAATGCGACACGCGGGGCGCGAAGCGACTCGTCGACGACGCCACGGACCCAGATGTAGCGGCCACTTCGGCGACGTCCCTCGTCATCGACACGACGAAAGTCGCTTCGATGCCGACACCGCTCGATCAAGCGCTCAGACGCTTGCGTCCCTTGCGCCGGCGGGCCTGGATGACGGCGCGACCGGCGCGATCCGACATCCGGTGACGAAAGCCGTGCCGGCGAGCACGCCGACGATTGTTGGGCTGGAACGTACGCTTCACGGAGAACCTCCAGGGCAGCCAAGGGGTGTTGGGCCGCCCAACGTGGGCACGGTCGGCGGAAAGGGCGCGACCGCGTTGTCGGCTCTCGACCGACGGCGCATCAGGGTAGAGCCCCAAACACGATTCGGCAATGCCAGCGTCACAACGCTTTGAATCCACACTCGCCTGGTTTCCAGCGGCTCGGCCAACACCTTGCGTTCAACCCACGCGCTGGTGATAGGTTGCCCGGTCTGGACAAGTCCGAATCGCCGCTCTGACGCCGCCAAAGCACACCACGGTGGGTCACCACCTCCGAATCGGACCGCCGAGTTCACGACGTCATCGAGCACCGGACCCACAAATTGGCCATACTCTTCCCACAGAGTTATCCACAACTGTGGAAACCGGGCCGTCGGAGGGTCGAGGGAACAACCGAATGAACACGCCCTCCCCCATCGATGACGAGCTCTGGTTCCGTGTGTCGGCCGCCCTTCGTTCACAGGTCTCCGAGGCGGTATGGCACTCGACCTTCGCCGAGGTCAAACCTCTGGGCTCCGAAGCCGGCGAGCTCTTGCTGGCAGTCACCAGCTCTTTGACCCGAGAGCGCATCGAGGATCGCTATCGCTCGATGGTCGAGGCCGCCGTTCGAGACGCAGGCAGCACCTCATCGGTTCGAATCGTCGTCGACGAACCCGACGCGAAGATTCCGTTCGCTCACGACATGGTCGATACCGAGACGCTGCTGGAAGAACAGGTTCATCGCGACCACAAGAACGCCATACGTCGTCCCACACCCGAACCCCAGCCTGCACCCGGTCACGGAGACAGCCTCAGCGAGCGCTACACCTTCGAGACCTTCGTAACCGGAACCTCCAATCGTTTCGCCCACGCCGCCGCGCTCGCGGTCGCCGAGACACCGGGCCGCAGCTACAACCCTCTGTTCATCCATGGCGGAGCCGGGCTGGGCAAAACCCACCTTCTTCAGGCGATCGTTCACTACATCCGACGCAACTATCCCGGCCACCGCGTCAGGTACGTCTCGACCGAGTCGTTCATGAACGAGTTCATCGAGGCCATCCGCACGACGGGCCAAGCCGCCTTCAAGCGTCGCTACCGAGACGTCGACGTGCTGCTCGTCGACGACATCCAGTTCATGGAGGGTAAGGAAGGGTTGCAGGAAGAGTTCTTCCACACCTTCAACAGCCTGCACGGCGCAGGTCGCCAAGTCGTGCTCTCGTCCGACCGGCCTCCCCGGTCTATCGCCACGCTGGAAGACCGTCTTCGCAGCCGCTTCGAGTGGGGCCTCATCACCGATATTCAGCCCCCCGACCTAGAGACCCGCCTGGCCATCCTTCGCAAGAAGACCGAGGCCGAAGGCAGTCGGGTGCCCGACGACGTTCTCGAGTTCATCGCCACCAACATCAAGAACAACATCCGCGAGCTCGAGGGGGCGCTGATCCGCGTCGCCGCGTTCGCATCGTTGACCCACGAACCACTCGACATCGAGCTGGCGACCAAGGTTCTGGCCGACATCGTCACCGACGGCGAGTCACGTCCCATCACCATCGATCGCATCATCGACGCGACCGTCATCATGTTCGGGTTCAACCGCGAAGAATTGTTGGGCAAGCGACGCCATCGGGCGCTGGTGACCGCCCGCCAGATCTGTATGTACGTCTGTCGAGAGCTCACCGACCTCAGCTATCCGTCGATAGCTCGTGAGTTCGGCAACCGTGACCACACCACCGTGATCCACGCCGTCGACAAGATCTCCAAACAGATGGCCGAGCGTCGCCAGATCTACGACCAGGTCACCGCACTCATCCAGGACATCAAGGCGGCATGACCGCTACGACCACGAACCGTGCCGCGGTTTTTACACAGCGCGCGAACAACCTGTGGAAAACACCCAGCACTCCTTCCGGATTGTCCTGTGGACACAAGCCATCAATCCACAGGCAAACCACGAGGGGCGTGTCAAACGTCCCACGGGTGTGGAAGGCTGGGGAAACAGGTCGGACAGCGAAACAGCCTCCGACCTGGGAAGACGACTGCTTGTCCACAATCCACACGCCTACTACCCCTACTGCCTGATTCAATCTCCAAACGAGGACTTGTTGTGAAATTCCGATGCGAACGAGACCTGCTGGTCGACGCCCTGTCGACCGCTGGACGTGCGGTCACCGGTCGCGGTGGCGCGCTACCCGTTCTTTCCGGTGTTCGGATCAACGCATCCGACGACCGCATCGAGGTGACGGGTAGCGACCTCGATCTGACCATCCGCTCATCGGTAACGGTCAATGTCTCAGAAGCGGGCACGGCCGTGCTTCCGTCTCGGCTGCTCAACGACATCGTTCGATCGCTCGATCACGGAGCTGTCGACGTCGAGATCGAGGGAGACGAGGCACGCATCTCGTCCGGTCGCAGCCAGTTCTCGGTCCGAACCCTTCCCGTGGACGACTTTCCTCATCTCGACGAGCCATCCGGTAATCAGGTCAGCGTTGCGGCCGATCAGCTTGCGTCGGGTCTCAAGCAGGTGGTTCTGGCAGCCAGTTCCGATGACGCCAGGCCCATCCTGACCGGTGTGTTGATGACAGCCGAGGAGGGAGGCCTGCGCCTGGTCGCCACCGACTCGTACCGTCTGGCGGTTCGTGACCTGCCCGACGCGACGGTGTTGGGTGAGGGTCAAAAGGTGTTGGTGCCGTCGCGCGCTCTCGGCGAACTCGTGCGCGTTCTCGGCCACGCCAAGGAGGTCAACGTGCGACTCGGAGAACGCGACGTGACCTTCTACGTTGAACCCGAAGATGGCGTCAGCATCGAGCTGACCACCCGTCTGATCGAGGGAGAGTTCCCCAACTACAGGCAGTTGATTCCAGCCTCGTACCCAAACGAGCTGCGCGTCGGCCGCGAACAACTGCTCGATGCCGTCAGGCGGGTGAAGCTGATGGCTCGCGAGGCCACTCCCCTGCGGCTCACCCAGCGAGACGGTTCTCTCGAGCTCATGGCTGTCACCCAAGACGTCGGCCAGGCCCACGAAGAGGTCGATGCCACCTACAACGGCACAGAGCTGACCGTTGCATTCAACCCCGATTTCCTCATCGCTGGTGTAGAGGCGGCCACCGGAGACGAGGTCGTGTTGCAGACTCTCGACGCCTTGAAGCCTGCTGTGCTGCGTTCCACCGAGGGAGCCGACTACCTGTACCTGCTGATGCCTGTGCGGGTGTCCTGAATCGGCCTGACATGCATGAGGAAGAGCGCGCCGACGAGGTCGTGCTGCGCGAGATCAGTCTCGACAACTTCCGCAATCACCGCTCGACCAGGGTCACGTTCTCTCCAGGACTCACCGTCATCACAGGCGACAACGGTCAGGGAAAGACCAATCTGCTGGAAGCCATCGGATGGATGGCCACACAGTCGAGCTTTCGTGGTGCCAGCACCGACACCCTCGTGGCGGTCGGAGCCGAGTCTGCCGTCATACGAATGACCGTCGAGGTCGGCCGGCGCGAACGGTTGATCGAAGCTGAGCTGAGCCGCCGCGGACGCAATCGGATACAGGTCAACAAGCAGCCCTTGCGCAGGGCCCGCGACATGTTCGGCACCATGAGGGTTGTTGTCTTCTCGCCCGACGACCTGGAAATCGTCAAAGCGGGTCCGTCCGAGCGGCGACGATTCCTCGACGAGTGTTTGGCGTCGACCCATCTGCGCGCAATGTCTGACCGCGCCGACCTCGACCGCATTCTCAAACAACGAAACACCGTGTTGAAGCAGGCCGGTCCCAGAGGAGGGCCAGACGTCGATGCCACCCTCGATGTCTGGGACACGAAGCTCGCCGAAACGGGAGAACGTGTCGCAACAGCCCGCGAACGCCTGGTCGAGATGCTGAACCCGTTGGTCGATGAGGTCTATCGAACGCTGGGGGGCTCGGGGTCGCGCGTCGAGATGTGTTATCAGCGGTCGTGGAGTGACGACCTGGCCGCAGCTCTGGCAGCTGCGCGAACCGACGACCTCAAGCGCAAGGTCACCACGGTCGGCCCTCACCGAGACGAACTCGAGATCTGGCTCGACGGGTTGTTGTCGCGGACCCACTCGTCGCAAGGCGAGCAACGAACCATCGCATTGGCCCTGCGGTTGGCATCACAACGGGTGATAGCGACCGCCGTCGGAACCGAGCCGATCGTGTTGCTCGACGATGTCTTTTCCGAGCTCGACGACCGGCGGACGAAGGCACTGATGAACCAACTGCCGGCTACGCAGACGATCCTGACCACGGCCACGGGAAGTGTTCCGTCGGGTGTGGCGGCCGCCCGGTCTTATTCGATCTCCGATGGGGTGGTGACCCTGCTCGCACCGGACCCGTCCACATGAGCGAGCCGCGGCCGCTGGGCTCTGCCCTAGACCGTCTGCTCGGTGGCCTCGGGCCCACCACCTCGAGTTTGGTAGACCTTCACGACCGCTGGCAGGAAATCGTCGGGGAGGCGGTTGCCAAACACTCCCACCCCGTCAGGTTCGTGGACGGACATCTGGTCGTCGAAGTCGACGATCCGCGTTGGGCCACCCAGATGAGATTCCTCGAATCGACTATCGTCTCCTCGGCCTCACAGACGCTCGGGGTTGGCATCCAAAAAGTCGAAGTGCGGGTGTCGAAACGCCAGTCGGGGCGCTGAAAGCCCCTCTGAGTGCATACAACGTCGACCAATACCCCCCTCCACACTGATACAATCAAACGGTCTTACAGGCTCTGAGCCTGGCGGCACCGAACCAGCGCAGAGCTGAACAGCGAGTCAAACCGATCGGGTCGATCCGCTGTCACACCCTGTTGCGACCATGGGTCGGTCCGTAACGATCTACAAGGGGCAAGCATCAGTGACCGACGTTGCATCAGCTAGCTACGAGGCGAGCAACATCCAGGTCCTCGAAGGACTCGAGGCGGTACGCAAACGCCCGGGCATGTACATCGGATCGACGGGCCCCACGGGTCTGCATCACATGGTGTACGAGGTCGTCGACAACTCGGTAGACGAGGCAATGGCCGGGCACTGCACCACCATCGAGGTCACGATCCTGCCCGACGGCAGATGCCGTGTTGTCGATGACGGGCGCGGCATACCGGTTGGCCCACACCCCAAGTACCCAGACAAGTCCGCGGCCGAGGTCGTTTTGACCGTGCTTCACGCCGGCGGCAAGTTCGGTGGTGGGGGGTACAAGGTCTCTGGCGGCCTGCACGGCGTTGGCGTTTCGGTGGTCAATGCACTGTCGAGTTCCGTAGTGCTCGAGGTCGATCGCGACGGCAAGAGGCATCGCCAGGAGTTCCGCGACGGAGGCGACCCCGTTGGGCCCATGGAGGTTGTGGGCGAAGCCCCGGGTGGGCGAACCGGCACCACCGTTACGTTCGCCCCAGACCCGACCATCTTCGAGACCGTCGAGTTTCGTGCCAAGACCCTCACCGATCGTTTCCAGATGATGGCGTTCCTGAATGCCGGCTTGAGGATCGAGTTCCGCGACGAGCGCGAGGGTCAGGAGTCGCAGATCTCGTACCAGTACGAGGGAGGCATTCGCGATTTCGTCCGCCACCTCAACGACTCCAAAGAAGCCCTGTTCGACGCTGTCGGCTGGTACTCGGGTTCAGAAGAAGGCGACGAGGTCGAGATCGCGTTCCAATGGAACACCGGCTACAACCTCGACGGCATCCACAGCTTCGCCAACGGCATCAACACCATCGAGGGTGGCATGCATGAAGAGGGCTTTCGCACAGCCCTGACCGCCACCGTCAACAAGTACGCGCGCGCCAAGAACCTGCTGAAGGAAAAGGACGAAAACCTCCAGGGCGACGACATACGCGAGGGTCTCACGGCCATCGTCAGCGTGCGTCTGCAAGAACCTCAGTTCGAGGGTCAGACCAAGGGCAAGCTCGGCAACACCTCCATGAGGTCGCTGGTTCAAAAGACCACCAACGAAGCTCTCGCCGACTGGCTCGAGGAGCATCCCGCAGAGGCCAAACGAATGGTCGGCAAGGCCACCGACGCTCGCCGAGCGCGCCTGGCGGCCCAGAAGGCCAAGAACACCATCCGCAAGTCCGCCCTGGACGGCGCCGGCCTACCCGGCAAGCTCACAGACTGTTCGTCTCGCGATCCCGAAGAGTCCGAGCTGTACATCGTCGAGGGCGACTCGGCCGGCGGGTCGGCCAAAGAAGCGCGAGATCCGCGCATCATGGCCATCCTTCCCATCCGCGGAAAGATCATCAACGTCGAGCGGGCCCGCATCGACCGGATGTTCAAGAACACCGAGGTCCAGGCACTCATCTCCGCCATCGGTGCCGGTGTCGGCGAGTACTTCGACGCGGACAAGATCCGGTATCACAAGGTCGTTCTGTTGTGCGACGCCGACGTCGACGGCAGCCACATCAGAACCCTGCTGCTCACGTTCTTCTTCCGTCAGATGCGCGAGATGATTGAACGTGGCTACGTCTACATCGCCCAGCCGCCTCTCTACTCGACCAAGGTCGGCAGTGAGACCGTCTACCTCAAAGACGATCCCGCAAAGAACGCCTTCCTGGTCGAGCGCCCCAACCACAAGAACGAGTTCCAGCGCCTGAAGGGCCTGGGCGAGATGAACGCCGACCAACTCTGGGACACCACGATGGACCCCGACACCCGCACCTTCTTGAGGGTCACCATGGAGCAAGCGGCCATCGCCGATGAGGTGTTCAGCACCCTCATGGGTGACGACGTCGAGCGGCGCAAGGAATTCATCCAGACCAACGCACGCGACGTGCGTTTCCTCGACATCTGAGCAGAACCGGAAACGATCCGAACGTGAGCGAAGAAAACAACCCGCCCGAAGACACGGTCGAGGAGACCGAAGAAGAGATCCGCATCTCGGTGAGCGACATCGAGATCCAGCAGGAGATGGAGCAATCCTTCCTCTCCTATGCGATGTCGGTGATCACATCGCGCGCTCTGCCCGATGCGCGCGATGGCCTCAAGCCGGTGCACCGCAGGATCCTGTGGTCGATGTACGACTCGGGGCTGCGGCCCGAGCGGCCTCACAAGAAGAGCGCCACCGTGGTGGGCGACGTGATCGCCAACTATCACCCTCACGGCGATGGCGCCATCTACGACGCCCTGGTTCGAATGGCCCAGTCGTTCAGCCTGGGTCATCCTCTGATCAACGGCCAGGGCAACTTCGGCAGCCCCAGCGATCCGCCTGCCGCATACCGCTACACCGAGTGCAAGCTCGAACAACTGGCCATGCACATGGTCGCCGACATCGACGAGGACACCGTCGACTTTGCGCCCAACTTCAACTCCGAACGCGACGAGCCCGAGGTTCTTCCGTCGCGTTTTCCGAACCTGCTGGTCAACGGCAGTCAGGGAATCGCGGTGGGCATGGCCACCAACATTCCCACCCACAACCTCGGCGAGGTCATCGACGCCACCACACACCTCATCGACAACCCCGATGCCACCGT
>JAGQSP010000173.1 GCA_020439485.1 Acidimicrobiales bacterium
GACGGTCAGCTGGTCGCCGTGAGCCGAGCCTCCAGCTTGTCGAGCGCCATCGTCCAACCTTGGGCTCCTGGCGAGTCAGCCGGGACGCCGATGTGCGTCATCGTCATTTTCGTACGGGGTCCGAGGTCTTCGAGTTCGACCACGATCGATGTCATGACGGGTGTTCCAGCGGGCATGCCCATCTGCTCGGCGGTCAAGGCATTGCCATCGGCATCAGCCATGCTCTCGGTGTAGACGAGACGGGTCTTCGGGTCGACCTCGCTGTACTCGCCGATGAAGAACATCTGCATCGGACCGTTCGGCGTCTCCATTTCCATCGCGATATGTCGACGACCGCCGACTCGGACGTCCATCTCGGCGGTAGGGATCTTTGCTCCCATTGGGCCATACCAACTGGCGAAGTGTTCGGCTTCGGTCCACATCGCCCAGATCAGATCGATCGGAGCATCGAACGTGCGCTCGATCTGGATGTCTTGATTCGCGATCATCGGTGATCGTCCTCCCCTTCGGAGTCGCGGTTGTGTTCTTCGAGCTGGATGCTGCGGACGTATTCGTCCATGCGGTCGAATCGGTCGTCCCAGATGTGGCGGTACTGCTCGGCCCATCCTGCGATCTCGGCCAACGGGGCAGCATCGATTGCACATGGGCGGAACTGGGCCCGCCTGGTCCGCTTGATGAGTCCTGCCTGCTCGAGCACCTTTATGTGCTTTGACACCGCCGGGAGCGTCAGGTCAAACGGTTCTGCGAGCTCGTTGACGTTCGCTTCGCCCTCGGCCAGGCGCGCGAGAATCGCTCGCCTTGTGGAGTTAGCGAGCGCTGCGAATGTCTCATCGAGCCGGTTGTCGTCGAGAGTTGCACTTGGTGGTGCCACCATCGCCTGTACTTTCCATTGAGGTTAAATAACTAGATTGGAAAGTAGTCGGGAGGATGCCTGCGGTCAAGGAGGCCAGCCGATAAGGCGTCGTCCTCTGTGAACTTGTCGTGGCTGGTGTTGACGGAGACGGCGAGGCGACGCACGCCGCAGCAATCGAGGCAACATGGGGAATGGCTCTTCCGGATGACATTCGTCTCTCGTTCAACGAGGCCGCCGAGACATACGACCGTGTGCGGCCCTCGTATCCGCCCGAGATGTTCGATGACTTGTTCGGTCTCCTCCCCGACGCTCCAGAGGTCATCGAGGTCGGGCCCGGAACCGGCCAGGCCACGAGGGATCTCCTCGGATGTGGGGCGTCCGTGCACGCCATCGAGATCGGTCCGGCGATGGCTGCCCGGCTGGCGGCGAACCTGGGGTCTGATCGGTTGCGAATCTCGGTCGGCGACTTCGAGACGATTCCGCTTGCACCTGCCAGCGCGGACGCCGTGTTTTCCGCCACGGCGTATCACTGGATCACATCGGCAGCACAGACCGATCGGCCGGCGGCCGCGCTGCGGCCCGGCGGCGTGTTGGCCGTCGTGGACCTCCTACAAGTTCGGTCTGATGTCGATCGGGGATTCTTCGCCGCGTGTGATCCGATCTACCGGCGGTTCGGGCAGGGTCATGTCGGGCCACCGGCCCCGACCCGAAGCCAGGTCGATCCACCGATCCGAGGTGTTCTGGAGGGCGACGAGCGGTATGGGTCGGTCACGGTTCGGACCTACGACTGGGACCAGACCTACACGGCCGCCGAGTACCGGGACCTGATGCTTTCCTATTCGGGCACCCAGATGATGGAGGTGTCAGCGAGGAGCGGTCTGTTGGATGCCATCGGAACTCTCATCGTCGACGAGTTCGATGGCGTCGTGACTCGCCCACTCGTGGCGACACTCACCACGGCCGTGATGCGCTGACGCCACTGCTGCGAAGTCGCCAAACGGCAGAGTTGATCGGCGATGCGGGCTACCTGAGTTCAACCGACAGGAGTTCGTGTCGGCCGGTGAGCACGAACGCGGTGGCCTCGTGTCCATCTACCCCGAGGTTCTTCAGGGTGATGTAGTCGCGATGGCGCTGGACCTGGAAGCGGTGGGCGCCGACGCAGAAGTATCGGATCATCAGTTTTTCGCCGCGAACGGTGATCACACGGATCTTTCCTTCGACGACGCCTACCACGTCGGCCTCGAGTGCCCGCCTCATCTTCATACGGACACGCCCGATCGTCGCCCTGACGACGGCGATGATCGCGACGTTTACTACCGCATATACGGCGAGCGCCTGACCGTCTGCGTCCCCGGAACGAATGACCTCCACCGACATCCCGAACAATCCGATGCCGAGCAGCAATGCCGTAGCGATCCAGGCGAAGCGCGAGTTTTTGTTGTTCTTGGCGATGATGCGGTCGCGCTGATCCGCTGAGAGGCCACCTGACCGATTGCTCTCGAGGTCTTCTTGGGAAAAGCCGAGCGTGTCAGCCAGCGTCGACTGCCTGCCCCTCCGAGGGTCGTCAACGCTCACCCGGCTTCCTTCGCTCCGCACGTGCCTGACCGATCCAGTCTGGCTCGTGCAACCGAGTGTCTGGATCAACCCCCGGCGGCTACTGCTTTGCCAGAGCCGAGGAGCGTGTAGGGATCGTTCCGTCCCACTCGCTGAGCGGGGCGCAATGCCAGGCCCAGTCGTCGAGGCGTTTCCGGTCACCCAGATCGATTCGCCCGTTCGCCCACCGCAACAGTTCCCACGGGTCGTCGTCGACGTCGTCCAGCCACGGGAACAGGCGTGCCAGCACCGCAATCGAGACATCGTCACCGGGCCGAAAGCTCAACCCCAACCCTCGCGCCGCATCGTCGGTGTGAATGAGCAGTTCGTCGCAGGTCATGGCAGCGAACCCCGACCGGTCTGCCGCACCCATTGGGTGGAAGCCCCGCGTCTCATCTGAGCTGGAGCCGATGACGGAGGCAACCACGGCCGCGTAGGCCTCCATCGTGTCGATCAACGCCTCGTTGGCAACGTCGTACTTGACGCGGTGCTCGACAGGTTCGAGGTCTTTGCCGCCCGCGGCGAGATCGATGGCGTACCAGAGACAACCCTCGGCGGCGTGCGCCACCACCCCCGCCACGGTCATCTCGAGATCCGGAACTGCGACGGTCCAGTCGGCATCGATCGCCGAGCGAAGAAACCGGCAGCACTCGATGACGGTCCGCTGTATGTGATCAGCGCTCACGATCATCGCCAGATACTAGGCA